>DATCGK010000026.1:0-2802 GCA_036508975.1 Candidatus Limnocylindrales bacterium | reverse complement strand
GATTGGCGCCCTGGCCCTGCCTCGGAGCACCGTCCCCGCCTCCTCTTTGAAGTCAACCATCTCGTCCTCGACTTCGGCGGCGCGCGCGCCAGCAGCAACTCGAGCGATCGCGTCGAGGGCGGTCTGGCGGCGAATAGCGGCGGTTGTCATGGGCGCAATATAGGACGTGTATGGCAACCGCGCAAGACCTATATTATCGACTTGCCGCGAGTCGCCTTGCCAACCGGCTGCGACGCACAAGGCGACAGGCTCACGGTTCCCGTTCCGACCGCCGCGCCCGGGCCGCGATACGCCTCCGCGCCGGCTCCGATCGCGCGGCCGCTGCTCAGTACCGGCTGGGCCGCAGGTCCGACGAGAAGTCCACGACGCCCCGAAGCCAGGCGAGCGCCTCGCCCCAGCCTTCGAGCGCTTCCGCATAGGCGTCCAGCACGCCCGGGACCCGCAGGTCGAAGGGGCCGTCGGTGAGGGTGAGGAGCGTCCCGTAGCCAGCCCGTTCCAGGTTCACGGAGACCGTCGTCTCCCAGGTCTCGCCCGGCAGCCACGGCCAGTGGAACTCGAAGCGGCGGTCGCTCTCCAGGACGGTGACGTCCCACCAGACGCGCTGGTCGGGGAACACGAGGACGCTGCGGGTGCCCACGGCCAGCGAGCCCTCGATCCGCTGCGGGAACCAGCGGACCAGCTCCTCGGGATTCGTCCAGCAGCGGTAGATCCGGGTCGGTGGGGCCTCGAAGCGGCGAACCATCCGGACGCTCCGGGGGCTCGCCAGGGGATCCGGCGTGTCGACAGACGCAGGCCCAGGCCCCGCCGCCGCGCCCGTCCGCGGCCGGTCCGCCCCCGGTGGGCGAAGATCGCTCACAGCTCCAGCTCCCCGCGAACCGTCGTGAGCCCCGCCACGACGTTCATGACGTGCTCGTCGAAGGGCACGCCCAGCTTGTCGGTGCCCTTCCACGCCATGCAGGCCTCGACCGCCCGCCCGTGGACGCACAACCGCTCCGTCGACGTCCAGGCGCAGAGGAGGTCACACGCGTCGGCGCGACTTGGATTCCTCATACGCCGAAGGCTACCACCGAGAGGGCGCTCCGGACCGCGTCCCTGGAGTGCGGGCCATCACCGCGTTCGCTGGGATCTCGCCACTCTCAGGCCTCTACAATCGGCCCAAACGCAGGGTGATCGCTGCTGCGTCCCCGGCGGCGGGGCGTCTCTTCGGGGGGCCGCGGGTCCCGAGCGTCGCCGACACCCAGGACGGAGGCTTGCCATGACCGAGCAACCACACGCCGTCGGCGACCGAGCTTTCGCGGGCGCCCCTGCCCCTGGGCGTGGAGCGAACGCCTCGGACCGCGACGACGATATCGTGGACGGCGACGCGGCGACGCATCTCGAAGCCCTCGTCTTCGGTGCGGTTGCTCCCGCACCACCCACGGCAGGAGCCGAGGGGCTCCCGATCGAGCTCGTGGGCCAGCATCTCCGGCTCTCCGGGACGGTGATCATCGGCTTCCACCGCCGGCTGTCCGACTTCGTGAACAACCACGTCGGACTGATCCAGCTCCGCGACGTCACGGTCCTGCGCCGCAACGGCGACCCGACGAAAGTGACCTCGCCCAGCATCTGGGTGAGCCCGGACGAGGTGACGCTCATCGGGCAGGCGACCGACGTCGACGAACCCAAGACAGCGGGACTGGATTTCGTGCAGAAGCGGACCTTCCTCCTTATCGTCGTGACTCCCGGTCACACCCTGACCGGCGAGGTCCACCTCAACCCGGAGGCGATCCTGTCGGCATTCATCGAGTCGCCCAGCCCGGTGTGGATCCCGATGACCGACGTCCGGACCCGCTCGCTGGCCGACCGCCGGGTCATCTCCCGGTACGGCTTCGCCCTCCTGAACCGTCGCCACATCGTCGCGGCGACCGAGCTGCAGCCCGGCATGGTACGTGGGCGCGGCGTCCTCTGAGTACGGCGAGGGCGACATCGACGTCGAGATCGGCGCCGAGCCCGGCGAACGCCGCCGGTGGGCCACGATCATCAACCATGGCCGCGGCCTCGAGGAGGGCGACCGGGCGTGGCTGTTCGGGCGGTTCGAGTTCGACGTGGCGGGCCGGACCAGCGGCAACGGCAGCGGCCCGGGCCTGACAGCAGCGGCCTGGGACTGTACGTGTCGCGCGCCCTGGTGCGCGGGATGGGCGGCGAGGTCGTGGTGGACCCGGCCGACCCCGGCCGCGGCACGACGTTCCGCTTGACGCTCCCCGGCGAGCAGGGGGACGAGGCGTGACGGCACGTTCTGGTGCCAGGGTGCAACAGGGGAGCATCCCGGGGTCCTGTGCGGTCCGGTGGACTTCGGTACGGGTTCACGCAGGCCGAACCCCGCCACCGGCCACAGACAGCCCCGCCACCCCGTACCGGCGCAGTCCACCTGCAAGGTCGTCCGCAAGGTCCGCACGCTGTACTGATCCACTCATGCCACCGATCCGCCGACCCCAGATGTTCCGACGCCGTCCGCGCAGCCGCGGCCAGGCCGTCGTCGAGTTCGCCGTGATCCTCCCGGTCTTCCTGTTGATCACCCTCGGCGTCGTCGACATGGCGCGGGTCTTCACCGCGTACATCGCGCTGACGAACGGCGTCAGCAACGCCGCGATCTATGCCGGCCAGGGCACGAACTATCTGAAGTGGTGTGCATCGGGCAGTTCCATTGCGGGAGCCGGTTGTACCAGCAGCACGCGATACTCTTCGAACCCGGACAACATCGCGTATCAGACCCAGGTGGAGGCGACCGGCCTCACCCTGTCGAATATCACCCTGGACAGTCCG
>DATCGK010000025.1:0-2452 GCA_036508975.1 Candidatus Limnocylindrales bacterium | reverse complement strand
AACCCGCTTGTTCGCGCCCAGGTCCCGAAGGTCGACCCGCCCGAGATCGAGCCGGCTGAAGAGGTCATCGCGACGCTGGTTGAACGCGTGCGAAGACAGTGGCCTCACGCGCTGACCGTCTCGACTTCGTGCTCCTGCGTGAGCTCTTGCTCGACGTCGGCCTCCGGTTCGACCGTGATGGACGACGGCGCAAGCCGCTCGGGCTCGAGGAGGCCGACGACCGCCCGGACGGGGATCCTGTACGTGCGCTCCGAGAGCTTGACCGCATACAGGCGACCCGATGCGATGTAGTTCAGGATGGTGGACGGATGGACGCCGGCTATCGCGGCCACTTCGTGGGGCGAGTAGAACGACTTGCTGAACTCCACGTCTGGCACTCCCAACTTCGTTATAGCTAACGATATCGGGTACGCCGAAGTTGTCAAGGGCGGTTGCCGGGAGTGGAGGGTCGCTCGTTTTCGATGGTCGTGAGGGCCAGCCGGACGCGCCGGTCGCGATGACCTCAGGGCAGGGGGCGCCAGGCTCTCCCGAGAAGCAGCGCGATGCCGGCGAGGAGCACTCCGAGGCCGACGAACCCGACGCTGAGCTCCACGACCTCGTGCTTCATGATGAGGCTGGTCGGCAGGCTCGCGAAGACGCTCTCGAGCTGGCTCGCGCTCTCGGCCGGGTAGTACTTCGCGCCGGTCAGGTCGGCGATCTGCATGAGCGCCTGGTCGTCGATCCCGCGGCGGAAGCCGCCGCCGCCACCACCGCCTCCGAAGCCACCCCCGCCCCCGAACGCCTGCCCTCCCTGGAACTCCCGTCCGGCCATCTGGCGCGCGCAGGCCGGGTCGAGCCCGCCGCCCGCGGCGGTCCCGAACCCGATCGTGTAGACGCGAACGCCGCGCGTGGCAGCTTCCTGGGCCGCGTCCAGGGGCTGCGGGCCCGTGTTGCTGGCCCCGTCGGTGAGGAGCACCACGATGTCCGGCGCGTAGTCGCCCTTCGGGACCGGCGTCGGCTCCACCCCGGGCTGGCCGAACCCGGTGCTCGCCGGCACGGACGGATCGACCTCCGCAATGGCGTCGATCGAGGCGAGGATGCCGCTCCCGATGGCCGTCCTCCGTCCCGTGGTCAGGCTTCCGAGCGCGGCGAGGAGCGCCTGCTGGTCGTTGGTCGGCGCCTGGACGACCTGGGCGAAGCTGCTGAAGGCCACGATCCCGATCTGGGTCGTGGATCCCTGGTGCTGGATGAACGCCGCGGCTGCGGATTCGGCAGCCTGCAGCCGCGTGGGCGCGATGTCGTTGGAGCACATGCTTCCGGAGACGTCGATCGTCAGGATGATGGTCGTCTGGTTGGCCGGGATGCTGGCGATCGCGACCGGCCGGGCCAGGGCAACAGCGAAGGCGGCCAGGGCGACGGCGAACAGCGCGAACGGAAGGTGGCGCCGCCAGCGTCCGGAGCCGGGCTGCGCCTCGCGGATGAGGCTGAGGCTCGAGTAGCGGAGCGCCGCGGGACGCCCCCGGCGGAGACTCCACGCGTAGACGGCGACGAGGACCGGCACGAACGCGAGCGCGACGAGGAGCCACGGCCACAGGAACTCCATCTAGCGTCCCTCCCGGGTTCGCGCGGGTCGCGCGGCTCGCGCGCTTCGCGCCGTTCGCGCGACGACCGCCCGGGCTCTCACGGCAGGCGCCCCAGCCAGGCGAGGGCGAGGACGGCGCCCACGGCGAGGACCAGGAGGCCCGCACCCGCAAAGACGGCGGTGAGCTCGATCGCCTCGGGCCGCGCGACCAGGCGCGTGTCGAGGTTCGCGTAGATCGAGGCGAGGCTCCCGGCGTCGCTGGCGGCGTAGTAGGCGCCGTTGGTGGTCGTGGCGATCTGCTGGAGCGTCGCCGCGTCCAGCTGGGTGTGGACCTTGAACCCGCCGACGTCCAGCGTCGTTCCGGCAGCGCTCCCGATCCCCACCGTGTAGATCCGGACCCCCTGGTCCGCGGCCTGCTGCGCCGCAGCGAGGGGGTCGGGCGACTCGTTGTTCTCCCCGTCGGTCAGCAGGACGATGACCGCCGGGGCATGGGTGCCCGCCGGGACCGGAGTGGGGGAGAGCGTCGGGGCGGGGGACCGGTTGCTGTAGTAGTTGACCGTGGGTCCGGCGTCGGCGACGGCGATCGCGTTGAGGGACGCGAGGATGCCGCCGCCCACCGATGTCCCACGCTGCGGGGCGAGGCGGTCGATCGCGGCGAGGACCGTCGCCTGGTCGTTCGTCGGTGGCTGGAGGGCGACACCCGCGTCGCTGAACGCGACGACGCCGATCACGACGCTGGCCGGCTGGCGCTCCACGAAGGCCTTCGCCGCCACCCTGGCGGCCTCCATCCGCGTGGGCACCAGGTCCGTCGCGGCCATGCTGCCCGACACGTCGAAGGCCAGGATGACCGTGCCCTCCACCCGGGGGATGTCCACCACGCCCTGCGGGCGG
>DATCGK010000024.1:0-2002 GCA_036508975.1 Candidatus Limnocylindrales bacterium | reverse complement strand
TCCACCGGGTCCGCGTCGAGGTCGCCGGCGAGCTCCTTGGCTCGCTGTGGGCGCTGCGGGCCCGCGCCGAGCACGAGCCGGACCGCGCGGAGACCCGGATCCTGGCGGCCGCCGCGGACCAGCTCGGCCAGGCCGTGGTCCGGGACCGCCTGTCGGAGGAGGCCACGAACGCCGCGATCCTCCGCGAGAGCGAGTCGCTGAAGTCCGCACTGCTGGACTCCGTCTCCCACGACCTGCGGACACCGCTCGCCACGATCCGCGCGGCCGCCGGCAGCATGCTGGATCGAAGCATCGGCTGGAGCGAGGGCGAGCAGTTCGAGGCCTTCCAGACCATCGATGCCGAGGCCGAGCGGATGGGTCGGCTCGTGCGCAACCTCCTGGACCTGAGCCGGATCGAGGGCGGTGCGCTCAGGCCGGACCTGGCCGCCCAGGATGCGGGAGAGCTGGCTCGGCAGGCCGTCAGCCGGACGCATGCCGAGGGGAGGACGATCCGGATCGACATCCCGCCGTCGCTGCCGCCCGTGCTCGTCGACGACGTCTACCTGGGCCAGGTCCTGGCCAACCTGCTCGAGAACGCGGTTCGGTACGGAGGTCCCACGATCGTGGTCCAGGGCCGGGACCTGCCCGAGGAGGGCGCCGTCGAGGTGAGCGTCGCCGATGACGGCGACGGCGTCCCGGTTCGCGCCCTGGCCCACCTCTTCGACAAGTTCTACCAGGTGCCCAGGTCGGACGACCTGTCCCGGCGCGGCATGGGAATCGGCCTGACAGTGGTGGCCGGCCTCACGCGCGCGATGGGTGGCACCGTCCGCGCCGAGCGTGGCGTCGATGGTGGCCTGGCAGTCGTGGTCCGGCTGCGTGCCGCAGACACCCCACCCCCCGCAGACGCTTCGCCGACCGCAGACGCGTCACCGGCGGACCGTGACGAGCGCGGCCCGGTTCCCGACGAGACAGCCCGATGACCGCCTCCGGGGCGTGGTTGCTCGTGGTCGAGGACGAGGAGCCTGCGCGGCGCCTGCTCCGAGCGTACCTCGCTCGACGCGGCTACCGCGTGGACGAGGCTGCGTCCGCCAGGGAAGCCTTGCGTGCCTGGGAGGCGCACCGGCCGGATCTCGTCCTTCTCGACCTGGGCCTGCCCGACCTCGATGGCGTCGAGGTCATCCGGCGCATCCGGCGCGATGCCGTGACGCCGATCATCGTGCTGTCGGCCCGGGGTGAGGAGCGGGACAAGGTCGCCGGCCTGGAGGCGGGCGCCGACGACTACCTGTCCAAGCCGTTCTCGATCGGCGAGCTCGAGGCGCGCATCCACGCGGTGCTGCGTCGCCTTGGGCCCGACGTGGGTCCGGACGGCAGGCTGCGGCTCGGGCCGATCGAACTCGACCCGGTCCGCCGCTCGGTCACCGTGGCCGGGGATCCGGTCCACTTCTCCCCGCGCGAGTACGAGCTGCTCAAGGTGCTCCTGTCCAACCAGGGCCGACTCGTGACGCGCGAACGCCTGCTTCGGGCGGTCTGGGGCCACGAGCACGCGGGTGCGCGCGAGTATCTCCACGTCTACGTCGGACGCCTTCGGCACAAGCTCGCCGACGCCGGGGTTGGGCCCGCGATTGAGCAGATGATCGCGACCGAGCTGGGGATCGGGTATCGCGTCGCGGCCCCGACGCCCGCCGTGCCGCTCGAGGCGCCGGCTGCGGTCTGACGCAGGTCGGTCCCGGCAGATCCGACCCGACCTGGCGGCCGATGGGCGCCGCGGCCGCCAAACGTTTAGGCTGACTTTAGGCCGCCGGCTCCCGGAGCCGCGCCCGCCTCTTGGACCCCGGGTGGATGCTCGAGGCATGCCACACGTGAGCGGCCCCGACGCGTTCGGGGACGGAACCACCACCGACCGCCTGGCGGGCGAGGTGCGAGAGGTCGAATCCGCGATTGCGCTGGTCCGATCCGGCGCCGCGACCCGCGTCACGCTGACCGGCCTGCGCTTCGCCGAGGCCGTCCTCCAGCAGCTCAGCCC
>DATCGK010000023.1:0-12414 GCA_036508975.1 Candidatus Limnocylindrales bacterium | reverse complement strand
GTTCTGGGCTCGGATGACCGCGCCGGACGCGCCGTTCCCCACCACGGCCGCCTGCTCGGCCGGCGACTTCCTGGCGGTGTTCGATGCCGCCTTCGAGGGCGGGGCGGAGTCCGTGGTCTGCGTCACCGTCTCCGACCAGCTGTCGGCCACCCTCAAGGCCGCCCAGATCGCGCGCGACATGCGGCCGGACCGGGAGATCCACGTGGTGGATTCCCGGTCGGCCTCGGCGGGCGAGGGGATGCTGGCCCAGATGGGGTCGCGCCTGGCGGCGGAGGGCAGGTCGGGCGCCGAGATCGCGGCCATCCTCGAGGATCGCAAGAAGGACGTCGACCTCTACGTGGCGCTCGACACCCTCGAGTACCTCAAGCGTGGCGGCCGGATCAGCGGCGCCCGGGCGGCGATCGGCACGGTGCTCTCGATCAAGCCGATCATCACCGTCATCGACGGCGTGGTGGAGAACGCGGGTCAGGTTCGGTCGCGCGCGAAGGCCCGCGAGCGGGTCCTCGAGCTGCTGACCGCCAGGCCGCTGGAGCGGGCGACGGTGCTCCACTCGACCAACGCCGATGTCGAGGAGTTCCACGCCCGGTTCCTCGAGCGCTCGGGCCTGGATCCGGCCCTCGTGGATCGGCTGACGATCGGCGCCTCGGTCGGCCCGCACGTCGGCCCGGGCTGCGTCGGCGCGGTGATCCTCTACAAGCGCTGAGCTGGAGCGCTCGGCACGCTCGCGGCCGGCGTCCCACCCCTGCCACAGGACAGGGCCGACTGGGTGACGGATTGGTTGCGGCCGAGTGACGAGAGGCCCGTGGTCGGGGGCGATCCGTGGCTATACTCGACCCGCAGAGGCGGCGTTCGATGCCCCCGGTCATGCCACGGCCGGGCGGGTCGCGCGCTCCCGTGGGGTCGTCCGGAAGACGACCCATCGATCAGGGGCGGCGTCCGCCGTCCCGCCACGAGGACCTTCCGTTCATGACGACGGAGAACACTACGGCTCCGATCAACGCCTGGCAGGTCGCGCAGCAGCAGTTCGACCTCGCTGCCGAGATGCTCAACCTTGATCCGGGCCTGCGCCGCGTGCTGCGCGAGCCGCGCCGCGAACTCACGGTCCACTTCCCGGTGCACATGGACGATGGCTCCGTCCAGGTCTTCACCGGCTACCGCGTCCAGCACAACCTGGGCCGCGGACCGGCCAAGGGCGGCATCCGCTACCACCAGGACGTCACGCTCGACGAGGTCAAGGCCCTCGCGATGTGGATGACCTGGAAGTGCGCGGTCGTCGGCATCCCGTACGGCGGCGGCAAGGGCGGCGTCATCGTCGACCCCAAGAAGCTGTCCCTCAAGGAGCTCGAGGGCCTCAGCCGTCGGTACTTCACCGAGATCACGGTCCTGATCGGCCCCGAGCGAGACATCCCCGCGCCGGACGTCAACACCACGCCCCAGATCATGTCCTGGTTCATGGACACGTACTCCATGCACGTCGGGTACACGGTCCCGGGCGTCGTGACCGGCAAGCCGATCAGCCTGGGCGGCTCGGAAGGCCGCAACGAAGCCACCGCGCGCGGCTGCGTGTACACGATCGTCGAGGCCGCCCAACACCTCGGGATGGACCTCACGAAGACGAAGGTCGCCGTCCAGGGCTTCGGCAACGCTGGCAGCATCGCCGCCACGCTGATCGTCGGCGAAGGTGCGACCGTCGTGGCCGTGTCCGACTCGACCAGCGGCATCCGCAACATGGACGGCCTGGACATCCCCCGCGTGCTCGCCTGGAAGAAGGAGCACGGGACCGTCAAGGGCTTCCCGGGCGCCAAGAACATCACCAACGCCGAGGTCCTCGAGACCGAGTGCGACATCCTCATCCCGGCCGCCCTCGAGAACCAGATCACGGTCCACAACGCGGACAGGATCAAGGCGAAGATCGTCGCCGAGGCTGCCAACGGCCCCACGACCCCCGAGGCCGACGAGATCCTGTACAAGCGCGGCGTGTTCATGATCCCGGACATCCTGTGCAACGCCGGCGGCGTGACCGTCAGCTACTTCGAGTGGGTCCAGGACCTCAACCGGGACCACTGGACCGAGACCGAGGTCAACGCGAAGCTCAAGATCATCATGGTCAAGGCCTTCGCCGAGGTCCTGGCCCAGGCCCAGCGCGAGAAGGTCAACATGCGCACCGGCGCGTACCTGAACGCCGTCCAGCGCGTGGCCGACGCCACCGCCCTGCGCGGCCTCTATCCGTGATCCGTTGCGGCCGTTGACGGCCGCCGGCGCGTCAGAACGCACGAACGACCCGGCTCCGGCCGGGTCGTTCGATTCCGGGGGTCCGCCCGGAATCGGCGGCCGAGATCCCGCCCCCTGTTACCATCGCAGCATGCTTGATCACGAGGAGAAGTTCCTCTTCAAGGAGGAGATCCTCCACCTCGCCGACGCCCTGAACGACCCGGGCAGCCTCGACAACGTCGAGGACCTGCTGACGGACGTCATCACCAGCCCACGGTTCGACTCCGAGGTGTTCACCCTCGAGCGCAGCCTGCAGGTGATGCTCGGCGCCCGGGCAGGCACGACGCTGGTCGGCCTGGTCACCGTGGCACCCGAGGTGTTCGAGGAGGTGAGCGAGGTCCGGATCCCGCCCGAGGTCCTCGAGCGGCTCGTGGCATGGCGTGCCCGCTTCGGCCTCGCCATCGACAACGCGCTCAACTACCTGAACAACCCGGACGGCATCCAGGGCCACACCTTCGCGACCCAGATCGCGCACGTCGAGGAACGGCGGGTGCTCCAGGGTCGGCTGACCATGGTCCGCTACAACAACGAGCCCCAGTTCTTCCTCGCGGACGCCGCCGTGTTCCTGGGCCTGGTGACGGACATCATGGAGCGCCTGGGTCCTTACCTCGAGCCCGACAGCGTGGACGAGGAGTCCCTGGTCCGCCTGCGCGAAGCCGTCCAGCTCATCGAGCGCAAGACCGCCTCGCGCGGTTGACGCCACCGGCCCGGCCTATCCCTGGGCGACCCGCTCGTTGTCGATGAGGCGGACGCCCTCGATCACGACCGCGAGCGACAGCAAGGCACGGCCCGCGATGATCTCCAGCTTCTCGAGCGTGTCGGGGTCCGCGACCGACACGTAGTCCGGCACCGCAAGGGGCTCCGCGGCGAGGACCTCGAGCATCAACGCGCGCACCGCCGCCGGGTCTGTGGCACCCGCCCGCGCGGCACCACCGCCGGCCACGAGCGCCCGCCGCAGTACGGCTGCCGCCGTCCGCCCCGCCGGGCTGAGGCGCGCATTCCGTGACGACATCGCCAGCCCGTCCGCCTCGCGGACGGTCTCGCACGGCACCACCTGGGTGGGCAGCGCGAGGTCCAGGGCCATGCGCCGGATCACCTGGACCTGCTGGTAGTCCTTGAGGCCGAAGTAGGCGCGCTCGGCGCCGACCAGGGCGAACAGGACCGCCACCACGGTCGCCACGCCGTCGAAGTGGCCGGGTCGTGCGGCGCCCTCGAGGGGACCCGCGATGGCGCCGACCGACACACGGATGTCGAACCCGGGCGGGTAGACCTCGTCCACGGACGGCGCGAACACCAGGTCCACGCCGGCGCGCTCGCACGCCTCGAGATCGCGCGGCTCGTTGCGCGGGTAGCGCTCGAAGTCGGCCGCCTCGCCGAACTGGCGGGGGTTGACGAAGATGGAGACGACCACGGTGGCGGACTCTGCCCGGGCGCGCTCCACGAGCGACACGTGCCCCGCGTGGAGCCAGCCCATCGTGGGCACCAGGCCGACCGGACGTGGTGCTGCGGCGAGGGCTGCGCGCAGCTCGGCGCGGGTTCGGACGACGCGCATTCGGGGGCTCGCTTCGTTGAGGGCGGAGGGGGTGGCGGGGCCGTGGAGGGGGAGTCGGAGCCGGTCGGGACGCGGCTGCTAGAGGTCGCGGTCCAGCGGGATCCCCATGACATCCCCGATCAGGTCCCCGCCCGGATCCGCCCGGTCCGCGCCGGAGCGCCCCAGCACCTCGTCCAGGACCGAGGCGTCCATCAGCACGGTCTCGGCGGGGCCGGGGAAGGTGCCGGCCTCGACGTCGGCGCGGTACTGCGAGACTGCCCCGAGGATCGTGCCGTGCAGGTCCGCGTACCTGCGGGCGTGCTTCGGGGTCCAGTCGCCCAGGCCCAGCGTGTCGGTGATGACCTGGATCTGCCCGGAGCAGCCTGCCCCGGCGCCGATCCCGATGGTCGGGATGCGCAGGCGCTCCGTGATGGCCGCCGCGAGCTGTCCCGGGACCAGCTCCAGGACGACGGCGAAGGCGCCCGCCTCCTGGACCGCGAGGGCATCGTTGAGGAGCTGCCGCGCCTGCTCCCGGCTCTTGCCCTGGACCCGGACCTTGCCGATCGTGTTGATCGCCTGCGGCGTCAGGCCGATGTGGCCCATCACGGGGATCCCGGCGCGCACCAGCGCCTCGATCATCCGCGCGCTCCGGACGCCTCCCTCCAGCTTGACCGCCTGGGTGCCGGCCTCGCGCATGAACCGGCCGGCGTTCGAGATCGCATCCTCGGTGGTGGAATACGACAGGAACGGGAGGTCGGCGACGATCAGCGCGCGCTTCGTGCCCCGGACCACGGCCTTGGTGTGGTGGAGCATCTCCTCCATCGAGACGCGGACCGTGGTGTCGTACCCGAGCATGACCTGGGCCAGCGAATCCCCGACGAGGATCAGCGGGATCCCGGCCTCGTCCACGAGGGCGGCGGTCGGGTAGTCGTAGGCCGTGATGGTCGCGATTCGGACGCCGTCGGCGTAGAGCTTCGCGATGTCGAGGACCGACAGGCGGCGGACCGCCTCGGGCTGGGGGCTCATGCTGGGTTCTCCCTGGTGGTCGGGCCAGTGTGGGACCGGCCGTCGCGTTCGTCCAGCGCGGCGACCACGCGGTCCAGCAGCCGGTCGGCCACCTCGCGCTTGGCCAGCAGCGGGAGGTCGTCACGCGAGCCGTCGGCGGCCAGGATCGAGACCCGGTTGGTATCCGTGCCGAAGCCGGAGCCCGGTTCCGCCACATCGTTGGCGACCAGGACGTCCGCGCCCTTGCGGCGGAGCTTGTCGGGCGCCCGGTCCAGCGAGCCGGTCTCGGCCGCGAAGCCCACGATGACAGGACGGGGGTCCGTCTCCTTCGCCCGTGCGCCCACCTCCGCGAGGATGTCCTCCGTGGGCTCGAGCACGAGGGTGAGGGACTCGCCACGGGTGAGCTTGCTGTCGGCCGTGCGCAGCGGGCGGAAATCGGCCACGGCCGCGGCCATGACGAGGACGTCCGCGTGCTGCTCGAAGACGGCGTCGAGGACGGCAGTGCGCATGGCGGCGGTGGACTCGCCATGGACGACGTGCGCGGCGCCCGGGAGGGCAACCTCGACGCGGCCGGCAACGATCGTGACCCGGGCGCCCCGGGCCAGGGCCGCCTCCGCGATCGCGACGCCCATCCTGCCGGTGCTGCGGTTGCCGATGAACCGGACCGGGTCGATGGCCTCCGCGGTGCCGCCGGCGCTGACCACGACGTGGCGGCCCTCGAGGTCCGCGTCCCGGACCCGGGCGGTGCGCGGCGGACGGGCCGCGGGATCCGCCGCCCGGACCGGGCGGTCGCCGATGGCGGCCACCACCGCGTCCACGATGAGCGGCAGGTCGGCCAGGCGCCCGATGCCGGACTGCCCGGACGCGAGCGACCCGATCTCGGGTGGCACGATCGCGTACCCGAAGTCGCGTCGCAGCCGCTCCACGTTGTCGCGTGTCGCCCGGTGGGTCCACATGTCGCCGTCCATCGCCGGCGCGACCACGACCGGCGCGGAGGTGGCAAGGCAGGCGGCGGTGACCGTGTCGCTCGCAATGCCGTTTGCCATCGCGCCCAGCCAGCGGGCGGTGGCCGGGGCGATCACGAGCGCATCCGCGCTGTCAGCCACGACGATGTGCCCGATGCGCCGGTCGGGGAGCAGCCCCAGGACGTCCGTCTCGACGGCGTGACCGGAGAGAGCCTCGAAGGTCAGCGGACCGACGAACGCGGCCGCGGACGGCGTGAGCATGACGACGACGTCGGCGCCCTCGGCGCGCAGGAGGCGGACCAGCTCCACGGCCTTGTAGGCCGCGATGGAACCGCAGACGCCGAGACCGACGAGGCGCCCGGCCAGCCGGCCGCTGGGGCGTGCCCCGGTCTCGTCGGTGGGGAGCTCGGCGTCTCGGTCGGCCGTTCGGTCGGCCGTTCGGTCGGCGGTCATGCCTTCGCCTTCTGCCCGTGCTCGAGACCCTCGCCGCCGGCGACCTCCGCGTGGAGGATCGCCAGGCCCTTGAGCGTGAGGTCCGGGTCGATGACGCCCACGCCCTCCACGGCGCGGGCCCACGGCGCGGCGGAGAGGCCGCCGGTCAGGATGGTCTGGATTGACTCCGGTGTGACGCCCGACTGTTCCGCCAGCTCCGCCCGGACGCGAGCGAGGAGACCGGACGTCAGCGCCTGGTAGCCGAAGATCGTTCCGGACTGGATCGCGCTCACCGTGTCCCGCCCGATGGCGCGGTCCGGGGTCCGGAGCTCGACCCGAGGCAGCTTCGCGGTACGGTCCGCGAGCGCATCGAGGCCCAGCTCCAGGCCGGGCGCGATCGCTCCGCCGACATAGGCGCCGTCGCTGCCGACGCAGTCGAAGGTCGTGGCGGTCCCGAGGTCCACGACAACCGCCGGCGTGCCGTACAGCCGCTGCGCGGCCAGGGCATTCACGAGCCTGTCGGCGCCGACCTCACTCGGGCGGTCCACGCGGATCGCCAGCGGCACGGTGCCCGCCGTGGCCACCAGGACGCCGATGCCGCGACGGGCGGCAACCCGCTCCAGCATCGCGGTCTGGGCGGGCACGACGGAGGCAACGGCGATACCCGTGACGTCACCCAGGGACCGGCCGCCGAGACCGAGAAGGCCCGCCAGGAGAAGCTCGAGCTCATCGGCGGTCGTGCTTCGGGGCGTGCCCGCGCGACGGGTGGCGACCAGGGCACCACCCTCCACCAGGCCGAGCGTGACGTTGGTGTTCCCGATGTCGACCGCGAGCAGCATGCGAGGATCATACGGGGTGGTTCGCCGTGCCCGAGACGTGCGTGTCGCCGGAACCGTGCGAACTTCACCCACCCGCAGCCAACCCGCTGGGCTACGATCACCACTTGTCGGGTCGCCCCGGGAATGGCGGCGCGGCGAGCCGCTCCACCGCCCCCGAGCCATAGAGGTGGGAGCCCATCGTGGCAAGCGATCCGCCGGCCAAGTTCTTCGTCAACCAGGGCCTCGTGACCAGCCGGACCGACGTCCAGCACATCCTGCAGCCGATCCTCAAGCAGACCGTCTCGTACCGCCTGATGCGGGGCCGGGACGTGGTCTCGCACGGGTCCGGTTGGGTGGAGCGGATCGTCTCGGACGAGCCCGACATGTCGACGTACTTCACGCCGATCGCGATCACGATCAACGTGGACTCCTTCGAGCACCTCGAGTTCGAGACCCGCCCCGACCAGCTCCTCGTCTACACGCTCGTCCAGGGCGACGAGCGGGTGGTCATCGAGTTCGTGCCCACGGGCGTCGGGGAGGACGACGGACCGTCCGCGCCGCGCCAGCTCGCGTTCGACACCAGCGGGTTCGTGCAGATGGAGCTCCTCGGCCTTGAGGGCAACGAGGAGTAGGGGAGCGAGAGAGCAAGGACCGTGGCGCCTGCGGGACGTCCCCGCGGGCGGGCGAGGGAGCCCAGCACACCTGAGAGGGAGGATCGATACAGCCCATGAGCGCCGCAACTCCGGCAACTCCGGCAACGCCGGCAACCCCGGCTCCCCCGCCGCAGCGGGGGAGCGCCATCGCGGAGTACTTCAAGTTCGCCGAGCGAGGCACGGACTTCACGACGGAGATCCGTGCCGGCCTGACCACGTTCATGGTCATGGCCTACATCATCTTCGTGAACCCGAGCATCCTGACGGCCGGGTTCAAGGACCTCGATCCCGCGTTCACGTTCCCCGCGCTGGCCGCCGCGACGGCGCTGATCGCCGGGATCATGACCATCGCCATGGGCGCGGTCTCGAACTACCCGCTGGCTCTCGCGGCCGGCCTCGGTATCAACGGCATCGTCGCGTTCACGCTGATCGGCAAGGGTCTGTCTCCCGCCGGTGCGATGGGCGTGATCGTGCTGGAGGGCCTGCTCGTCACGGTCTTCGTGGTGCTCGGCCTGCGGGAGGCGATCATGAACGCCGTCCCGCTCGCCCTGAAGAAGGCGATCGGGGTCGGCATCGGCCTGTTCATCCTGTTCATCGGCTTCGCCAACGGCGGGCTGATCAAGGCCGGTAGCGGCACGCTCGTGACGGTCGCGTTCCCGACCACCACCGCCCAGTTCGTGTTCATCATCGGCCTGATCATCACGATCGCGCTGTACGTGCTCAAGATCCGTGCCGCGCTGATCATCAGCATCCTGGTCACGACCGTGATCGCGCTGGTGCCGCCGGTGTTCGGCCTGGACAAGGTCACCACGCTGCCCAGCGCTGACTCGTTCAGCTTCGCGCCGAGCTTCTCGACGCTGGGCCGGTTCGACCTCGGCAACGTGTTCAATCTTGGCCTGCTGACCGCGATCCTCACGATCTTCGCGATCATGCTCACCGACTTCTTCGACACGATGGGCACGGTCACCGGCGTCGCCGCCGAGGCGGGGCTGGCCCGGGAGGATGGCTCGGTGCCGGACATCGGGCGCGTGCTGTTCGTGGACTCGGTCGCGGCGGCCGTGGGCGGCCTCGCCGGCACGTCGTCCAACACGACGTACATCGAGAGCGCGGCGGGCGTCGCCGAGGGCGGCAGGACCGGCTTCGCGTCCATCGTCACCGGCGTCCTGTTCCTGCTGGCGATCTTCCTGTCGCCGATCGCGGGCATCGTCCCGGGCGTCGCCACGGCGCCGGCCCTGGTGCTGGTGGGCTACCTGATGTTCACCCTCGTGCGCGACATCAAGGTGGCCGAGGTCGAGGACGGCATCCCGGCCCTGCTCACGATGATCCTCATGCCGCTGACCTACGACATCACGGTGGGCATCGGCGCGGGCTTCATCTCGTGGGTGCTGATCAAGGTCGTGCGCGGCAAGATGGCCGAGGTGCACCCGCTGATGTGGGTGGTCGCCGCGGCGTTTGTGGTGTACTTCCTCCAGGACTGGATCCTCGCGTTCGGGGCCGCCGCTCCCGCCTGAGCCGCGGCAACATCGCTCGCTCGACCTGGTCCGGCGGTCCATCGCCGCCGGACCGCAGCCTCGACCGGCGGCCCTCGGGCCGCCGGTCCCTCGTTTCCCGGCTACCATCGCTCAGATGTTCCACCGGACCGAGCTCGCCCAGGGGCCGCGCGTCATCTCCGCCCGCCTCCCGGGCTCCCGGTCGGTCTCGATCGCCGCCTACGTGCTGGCCGGGTCCCGCCTGGAGACCGTCGCCGAGGCGGGTGTCGCCCACTTCATGGAGCACATCACCTTCAAGGGCACGGCCGCCTACCCGTCGTCCCGGGCGATCTCGGAGGCCGTCGAGGGTGTCGGCGGCTCGGCGAACGCGGCCACGGACCGCGAGTCCACCGTGTACTGGGTCCGTGTGCCGCGCCGCCAGGCCGCCACCGCCATGGAGGTCATCGGCGAGCTGATCGTCCGGCCGAGGCTCGCGGACGCGGACATCGACCAGGAGCGGACGGTCGTCGTGGAGGAGATCCGCTCGTACCTGGACGACCCGTCCGAGTACGCGCAGATACTGATCCAGCAGGCGATGTTCGGGGACGGGCCGCTGGGCCGTGAGATCTGCGGGGACGAAGACGGGATCCGCGCCCTGCCGGCCTCCGCGATCCGCGACTTCTGGCAGACGACCTACCGGCCGTCGAACACGGTGGTCGCCGTTGCCGGTGACCTCGAGCACGACGAGGCCGTCGAGCTGGCGACGACGGCCTTCGGGTCGGGGGACGGCGTCTTCCCGACCTTCGGCCCCGCACCCGACCTGCCTGCCGGCCCACGCGTGCTGACCGGCAAGCGCGACACGTCACAGGCCCAGCTGGCGATCGCGGTCCCGGGGATCCGGCGCGACCACCCCGATTCCTGGAACCTGTCGATCCTCAACACGGTCCTCGGTGACGGCATGTCCAGCCGCCTGTTCCTGGGCGTGCGCGAGGAGAAGGGGCTGGCCTATGACGTGAGCTCCGGGATCGTGGAGTACGCCGACACGGGCGCCGTGGAGATCTCCGCCGGCGTGGACCCGGTCAACCTGGCGGCGGCGATCGAGGCGATCCTGGCGGAGCTCACGCGCCTCACCGAGGAGACGGTCTCGCCCGAGGAGCTGAAGAAGGCGAAGGCGTACCTCTCCGGGGGCCTCGAGCTGCGGATGGACGACACGCGGCACATGGCGTCCTGGGTGGGCGGCCAGGAGGCGCTGCACGATCGGGTCCTCACCCTGGACGAGGCCCTGGAGGCCGTCGAGGCGGTGGATGCCGGCGACCTCCGGCGGCTGGGGGCCGAGCTGTTCCGGGACGCGGGGCTCCGGATGGCGGTCGTGGCCCCCGCCCGATACCTGCGCGGCCTGGACAAGCACCTGCGGCTGCCGCGATGACGGAGGCGACCGGGCGGCTGTTGCAGGAGCACGAGCCGGCCGAGGAAGCCACGGATCAGGAACTCGCGGCTGAGGTGCCCGCTCCGGCTACCGCGGCCGGGCCGGACCCGGAGGTCGCGGCCGACGTGCCCGTTCCGGAGCCCGTCGCGGCGCAGGACCCGGAGCCAGCGGCCGACGTGCCCGCTTCGGCTGCCGCGGCCGGCCCGGACCAGGCGCCTGCGCCCGCGCTCGCCACGCCCGTCCCGGCGCCGCCTCGCAGCGCGCGTCGTGCGCGGCGGGCCGAGGTCGCCGAGCCTGTCGCCGGTCCCGCGACCGTCGCGACCTCGGGCCGTCCGAACGCGCTGCGGCTCGCCCGGCTGCACCTGCGGATGGGCCAACTGTTGCTCGCCCGCGCGCAGCTGGAGGCGCTGGCGGGTCGCGGAGACCTCGACGAGGCCGCCCTTCTGGACCTGGCGGAGGCGCGCTGGCGGACTGGGGACCTGGCCGGCGCGGGGGAGGCAGCCGGGGCGCTGCTTGCCCATGGGGGCGAGGACGGGCTGGCGCTGCTCATCGCCGCCGAATCCGTGGCGGCCCTCGGACGGCCCGGCGAGGCACGGCGCATGGCCGCCCGGGCGCTGGCCGTGACGGTTGGTCCGCTCGACCCGATCTTCGCCGGGATGCCGCGCAACCCGATCTGGCCCGACGACAAGGTTCCTGCAGGCGATGACCCCGCCGCGCCGGAGGATGGGGGCGCGGCAGGCCACCCGGACCATCTCGGCCATGTCGTCCGTCCGCGCCACGCGGCCCCGGAAGGCGAGCCGGAGGGCCCGGCTTCGGCTGCTGCAGCCGAAGCTTTCGCAGGCGGCCGCGCGGCGCTGGCCGGCGGGGACATCGGGCAGGCGGCACTCCGTCTCGGCGTGGCGATGCGGCTCGACGCCGGGTTTGCCGAGGGGGTCCTCGAGGCGGTCGGCGCCTGGGACCGCGATCCGGCCCTGGCCCTCGTGGCGGGGGACGCCCTGCGCCTCCTCGGCCGTGAAGCCGAGGCGCACGCCGCCTTCGACCGGGCACGCGGCAGGCCCTGAGCGGGACCCTCGCTCGCGGTGCGCCGGAGCCTCGCTCGCGGCGAGCTGGACCCTCGGCCGCGGTGCGCCGGAGCCTCGCTCGCAGCGAGCCGGTCGCTCGCGCTAACCTGTGCTCCCGCGCGCGCGCCGCGGACCGCATCCCGGACCCGTGGCGGAGCGGCGCCGCAACCCAGCCCCTGGACCCCGCGACCCGGCCCGCCGGCGTCGCCCACGACACGAGAGGCCGACACCACCCCATGGCGGAACTCCAGCGCACCCTCCTCCTCGTCAAGCCCGACGGCGTGCAGCGCCTGCTGGTCGGCCGCGTCCTCACCCGGTTCGAGGAGCGGGGTCTGAAGCTCGTGGGCCTGAAGCTCGTCCACGTGGACCGGGCCCTCGCGGAGGAGCACTACGCGGTCCACCGCGAGAAGCCGTTCTTCCGCGGCCTGGTGGACTTCATCACCTCGGGCCCGCTCGTGGCGGCCGCGCTCGAGGGTCCGAACGCGGTCGCGATCGTCCGGGCGATGAATGGCGCCACCCGTCCGCACGAGGCGGCTCCGGGCACGATCCGCGGTGACCTCGCCGTGGAGACCGCGCAGAACCTGGTCCACGCGTCCGATAGCCCCGAGAACGCGGCGGCCGAGCTGGCCCTCTGGTTCCGCCCCGAGGAGCTGCTCAGCTACGAGCGCGAGATCGACCGCTGGGTCCTCGCCCCGGCCGAGTAGTCGCCAGCGGTCCTCGCCCCGGCCGAGCAGTCCCCGGCGGAGCCTGCGGGAAGGCTCGCCCCGCCGCCGGCTCCCGCGT
>DATCGK010000022.1:0-2001 GCA_036508975.1 Candidatus Limnocylindrales bacterium | reverse complement strand
GCGCACCCGGGCGATCGCCGCCGCCAAGACGAAGACCGACCAGATCGATGCGGCGACCCTCGCCCAGCTCCTCGCCGCCGACTACCTGCCGGAGGTCTGGCAGCCCGACGCGGCCACCCAGGCGTTGAGGCGCCTGGTCGCCCATCGCGCCGGCCTCGTCCGCGGCCGGACTGGCGCCCGCAACCGGGTCCACGCTATCTGCGCCCGGCGGCTCCTGAGTGCGCCGGTGAGCGACCTCTTCGGGGTAGCCGGCCGGGCCTGGCTCGACAAACTCGTCCTCGAGCCCGACGAACGCCTGGCGCTCGACGCGCAGATGCGCCTCCTCGCGACGCTCGAGGTCGAGATCGATGCGGCCGAGCGGGCGATCGCGGCCCACGTCCTCGACGATCGTCGGGTGCGTCAGGTTCCTGCGATGTGCCCGGTCGGCAGTTCTGCGAGGGCCATACGGAGCCCGAGCCGGCGGGTCCGGTGACGCGGACTCGGGTGCCTCTGACCATGTGCATAGCTTCGCGGCCAGGGCGAGGACACTGCCACGGCGGTCGAGGTGGCCAAGCAGGCCGTCGGGGCAGTGTAGCGTGGGGCGGGCAAGCACCCCCGGGGCGAAGGTGTACGTCATGTGGGGCGACCGCGAGGGCGTCGGGTTCGAGGTCTCGGAGGGCCCGGTCGAGGCGATCAAGAGCTACCACGAGGGGGAGTTCCTGGCGTCGTACATCCTCGACGAGGGCTACGGCATGACCCAGGCGGCGTATGTGGGCGCCGGTACCCCGCTCCGGCGCTCCGTCGCGTTCGATGCGCGCTGGGAGCCGAGAGGGCTTGGTGTGGCAGCCGACACAGCCGAGCAGTATGCGGACCAGGTCGCGGGGGTCGGGGCATGGTGGAGCTCATCGACGGCGCGGCGGCCCCGGAACGCGACATGAACCGCAGCTCGCTTCGGGAAGCGCTCTCCGACCGGACCGGGTTCACGCACGTCGCGGAGCTCGTGCCTTGGCGCGGCGCGCTCGCCGACGACACGGGGACCCGCGTCCGCGCCCTTGCCGCCGAACTCGGCGCGGATGGGCGGTTCGCCGCGCTGAGCATCACCGACAGCGCCGGCGGCCACGCGATGCTGAGCCCGGAGGTCCTCGCCTCGCAGCTCACCGAGGCGGGCCAGGAGGTGATCGTCCATGTCGCCTGCCGGGACCGCAACCGCAACGAGCTCCTCAGGCTGGGCTGGCGCCTCGCGAGCGCGGGGATCGACAACCTGCTCGTTCTGTCGGGCGACTACCCCACCGAGGGGTACCTCGGCGTCGCGCGGCCGGTCTTCGACCTCGACTCGGTGAGCCTCCTGCGCTTGTACGAGGGGCTCAACCACGGCGAGATCGCTCGGGACGTCGTCGGCCGCCCGATCGTGCGCGACCGCGCCCGGTCCGTGCCGGCGCTCGGTCCGGTCCGCGGCCACGGGACCGCCGTCACCCCGCCCACGCACTTCTTTCTCGGCGCGCGGTGAACCCGTTCAAGCGGGTCGAGCGGGACCTCGTCCCCCAGTACGCAAAGCTCGCCTTCATGGCCCGGATGGGCGCCCGGTTCGCGATCACCCAGGTCGGGTATGACCCGCGCAAGCTCGACGAGCTCGGGCGGTTCGTCATCGACAAGGAGCTGCCTCTGCTTCTCGCGAACGTCTTCGTGCTCTCCCGGGCCACGGCCCGGATCTTCCACGCGGGCGAGATCCCCGGCGTCGCGATCCCGGATGCGCTCGCGGAGCGCGCCGAGCACGAGGCGGCAAGCCCGGACAAGGGCAAGGCGTTCTTCTTGGACCTCGCCCGCAACCGCTCGAGGTCGCTCGTGTCGTAGAGGCGGTAGTCGCCCTGCGAGCGCGCAGCTGGCTGGAGGAGGCCGAACTCCTCGTAGTACCGGATCGAGCGCGGAGTCAGGCCGGTCTCGGCGGCGACCTCCTGGATGCGGAGGAGGCGTGGCCCCGGGGGATCCGAAGCGGGATTCCTCGTAGCAGACGCGGGATTCCTG
>DATCGK010000021.1:0-2045 GCA_036508975.1 Candidatus Limnocylindrales bacterium | reverse complement strand
CTGGTCACGGCTCCGCCCGGCGCGACACGGACCAGGCCGTCACCGCCGTCGGCCCGGGCGACCGCCAGGATGGCGCCGTCGTCCGTGAACGCGTACGTGGACAGGTCGAAGACCCAGGCCGGGCCACCCAGCTCCGCGGCCATCGGGGCGAGGTTCCGGGCCGGGCCGTCGAGGCCCGCGGCTTCGTCGAACGCGTACAGGTTCCACCAGGCCGTCACGTCGGAGACGAAGTGGAGGATGCCCGCGGACGACCACTCGGGCTGGGTCACGGAGACCCCGGGTCCGCCGGCCACCGTCCTCGCCTCACCCGGGGAGCCGTCGGCCGCGATCGGGGCCACCCGCAGGCGGGTCGAATCCCACGGCATGTCCGGGTGGTCCCACTCGAGCCAGGCGAGGAGCGACCCGTCAGGCGTCGGGCGCGGGGCCGCCACGAAGTCCGGGCTCTGCACCAGGATCCGGACGGTGCCCGCACCGGGGCCGGCCGCGCCGTCGAGCGCGATCGCCACGACCTCGTTCCGGACCGTGGACGGGAGGTCCTTCACCGGGTCGTGCGTCTCGCGCACGGCGTAGAGCACGGGGCGGACGGGATCGAAGCGCAGGTCGGCGTAGCGCCAGGGCCCCTCCGGCGTGATGGCCACGGGCGGCCGCACGCCTTCCGGGTCGATGGACCAGAGCCGGCCATCCGCGAAGGACGACGCCACGACCCGCCCCTGGTCCACCCGGTACGAGCCGCCACCGTACTCGTGGACGCGGTTCCGGACGTTGAACGGCGCCGGCGTCAGCTCCCGGGTGGCGCCGTCCGGCGTGTGCCGGATCAGCGTCCGGCGGCCGTCCTCGGACGGGCGGCCTTCGAGCCAGTAGACGTCGTCGCCGTCGGGCTGCGGCTCCTCCAGGGCCACCGCCGAGCCCGCCACCAGGTCGATGCCGATCGGCGAGGCCCAGCTGCCGAACGGCGCCGTGACCCTGTGGGCCGCGGCGCCAACGCCGAAGCCGTCCTCGTCTGCCCCGGGTGCCACGGCCTAGGTCCCGTGCTGCCAGGAGGAGACGTACTCCAGCTGCTCGGCCGTCATCGGGTCCAGGGTGATCCCCATCGCCGCCAGCTTGAGGCGCGCCACCTCGGCGTCGATCGCCTCCGGCACGACGTAGACCTTCGCCTCCAGCTCCGCGTGGTGCTTCGCCACGTACTCCGCCGCCAGCGCCTGGTTCGCGAAGCTCATGTCCATGACCGCCGCCGGGTGCCCCTCGGCCGCGCCCAGGTTCACCAGGCGTCCCTCGGCGATCAGGTTCAGCCGCTTGCCGCCGATGTCGAACTCCTGGACGTTCTGGCGGACCTCGCGGACGTGGCCTTCGGCCATCTCGCGCAGCGCCGGCAGGTCCAGCTCCGCGTCGAAGTGGCCCGAGTTGGCCATGATCGCGCCGTCCTTCATGGACGCGAAGTGCTCGCGCCGGAAGATGTTGACATTGCCGGTGGCCGTCACGAACAGGTCGCCCCAGGGCGCCGCCTGACCCACGGTCATCACCTGGTACCCGTCCATCAGCGCCTCGATCGCGCGGACCGGATCGATCTCGATCACCGCGACGTGGGCCCCATGCCCGGACATCCGCGACGCGATCCCGCGCCCGACCCAGCCGTACCCCGCCACGACCACGTTCCGGCCGGCGATCAGGATGTTGGTCGCCCGCAGGATGCCGTCGATGGTGGACTGGCCCGTGCCGTAGCGGTTGTCGAACAGGTGCTTGGTAAGGGCCTCGTTCACGGCCACGACCGGGAACGAGAGGGCGCCGTCCGCGGCCATCGCGCGGAGGCGGATGACGCCCGTGGTGGTCTCCTCGGTGCCCGCCAGGACCTCCGACAGCTGTGAGCGCCGCTCCTTGTGGAGCAGCGAGACGAGGTCGCAACCGTCGTCCATGGTGATCATCGGGTGCGTGTCCGCTACGGTTCGCAGGTGGGCGTAGTAGGTGGCGTTGTCCTCGCCCCGGCGCGCGTAGGTGGCGATGCCGTACTCGGCGACCAGCGCCGCTGCCGTGACATCCTGCGTGGACAG
>DATCGK010000020.1:0-4385 GCA_036508975.1 Candidatus Limnocylindrales bacterium | reverse complement strand
GCCGTCGGCGGTGCGGTCGGGCGCAACCCAATCGGCCTGCTGATCCCCTGCCACCGGGTGATCGCCGGCGACGGGACGCTCGGGGGCTACGGCGGCAGCTGGTTCGGCAGCCGCGAGGAGCTCCTCGCGCTCAAGCGGGCGCTGCTCGCCGTGGAGGGCGTCGCCGTCCGCGGACGCTGAGCCCACGTCACGCGGGGGGCGCGGCGCCGGTGATCGTGGCGCGTCAGGAGCGCTGGACCGGCCGGACGGGGAAGACCCCGACGATGATCGGGCTGGTCGGATCCAGGAGGAGCTCAAATCCCACGTCGCCCTGGAGGACCAGGTCGGCGACCATCCCCGCCTCGCGGGCCGGGAGACCCACGAAGATGTGCGCGCCCGCCGAGTCGAAGCCGGCGCTCGCCGGTCGCTTCCGGGCCGATAGCCGGGGAGACCGCGGCGAGCAATTGGTCAGGACGCGGTCGCCGCCGACCGCTCTGAGGCCTCCTCTGCCGGGATCCGCCGCTGCTCTGGCGCGGAGCGCCCCATCGCCGACTCGAGCCGCCTCAGGAGCGGCGTCGCCCCAAGCCGAGTGAGGATCTCGCGTGCCGCCTCGGCCTCGGCCCGGACCTCCGGGTCTGCTGGGTCGAGGAGCGTCGCCATCTCGATCGCCGTCAGCGCCTCGTCGAGCGGCAACCCAGCATCGCGGAAGCGACGGACGCCCTCGCGATACAGCGCGAGGGCGTCGGCACCGCGGCCGTCGAGCGCTGCGAGCCCCGCCCGGATCGAGGACCGGCGGGCGTCGATGGCGGGCCCGCGCACCCCGATCGCCTCGAGCGCCGCCAGGTCGGAGGCGGCCGCAGCGGGATCGCCGGCCCGGAGAGATGCGCGGGCGGCGAGGACGTGGCAACCCGGGGCATTGCCGGTGTGCAGCGCGGCCGCACGCCGGTACGCAGCAGCTGCCTCGTTGAGCTCGCCCCGGGCCAGAGTGCGGTCGGCGCGCGCCTCAGCGGCGCCGGACAGGACCTGGCGATCGGGGGTGTCCCCGGCGAGGCGCTCGACCTCGTCGAGGAGCTCGTCGACCGGGTCGCCCCGCCAGGCGCGGATCTGGATCGACGAGCTCAGCCCGAAGATCCGACCCTCGCGTTCCAGGTCGCCGGCGAGCAGCTCGTCGAGCTCGAGGAGCGCCCAATCCCAGTCGCCCGTCCACCTGGCGTTCATCGCTGCGTTCGTGAGGAACACCAGGGACCACCCGCGCTGGCCCAGGCGCCGCGCCTCGGCGAGGCCGACCCGGTCATTCTCCAGCGCCTCGCGTGGATCGCCCTGGCTCAAGAGCCAACCGCGGTTAAGGCGGGCACGGACCGCGGTGACGGCGAGGCCATGCCATTCTGCCAGGTGCAGGCCGGTCTCGATGCCGCCCAACCCCTCGTATCCCCGGCCGAGCCCCCCGAGCGCCGTGCCTTTCGTCACGAGCGTGTCGGCGACGAGCACCACGAGATCGGCGCGCTCGGCCGCGGCGAGGACGCGGTCGGCGACCTGGATCGAGCGCTCCCCATCCCCGTGCATCATGTACGCCCGTGCGAGCTGGCCGAGGAGGGCAACGAAGGCCGTATCGGCGCCGAGATCGGCCAACTCGTCGGCCGCGGGCTCCAGGACCGCGAGGGCCTGCTCGGTTCGGAAGGGTGCCAGCAGCGCTCGCCCGAGGGCGGCGATGACCCGGGCGCTGGCCGGCCGATCGCCACGATCTCGCTGCAGCTCGAGGGCGCGCCGCAGGAGTGCGTCTGCCCTGTCGTGGTGCGCGCCCGCGGAGGCGGACTCGCCGGCGCGCTCGTGGAGCTCCGCCTCCTCGGCGGGATCGGTCGTGACCGTGAGGGCCTGCTGGAGGAAGGTCAGGGCCTGGTCGTGGGAGCCCAGGGCGGTGGCTCGCTCGGCTGCCGCCCGAAGGGCGATCCGGGCCTGGGCGGCAAGGGCGTCGGCCTCGGGTCCCTCCGCCGCGTTCTGATGAGCTGCAAGGTAGTGGCCGGCGAGGCCGCCCGCGAGCTCGTCGGACCCGAGGCTCTCGAAGAGGCGGGCCGCGGCGAGGTGGCGGCGCTTGCGGTCGGCTTTCGCGAGAGTGTTGTAGGCGACTTCGCGGATCAGCGCCTGGACGAACGCGTACTGGCCCCGCTCGGGGCTCCGCGGGTCCGCCTCGAGCGTGAGGAGCTCGCGGCGGACAAGAGCGTGCAGGCGCGCCTCGAGCTCGGCCTCGGCCATGCCCGAGACAGCCGAGAGCCCGGCGAGGGTGAAGCTCTGGCCGAGGACAGCCGCGTCGGAGACGAGGGCGCGATCCTCGGGGGCGAGGCCGTCGAGGCGGCTCGCGATGAGCGCCGTGAGCGTCTCGGGCACGGCGAGAGCGGTCAGGTCGCCAACCGGGTGGTAGGCGCCTCCATCGAGTGCCAGCCGTCCATCCGACAGGAGCATCCGGACGGTCTCGACCGCGTAGAGCGGGATGCCGTCGGCCCGGTCGACGATCGCCCGGACCGCGAGCTCGGGCAGCCCGGGCACGAGGCCGGCGAGCAGCTCGCCCATCGCCGCCGGGGAGAGCGGCTCGAGGTAGAGCGAGTTGAAGTTGCGCTTCCCCGCACCCCAGTCGGGGCGCTTCTCGAGGAGCTCGGGGCGAGAGAGCGTGACGACATAGATCGGGTGGCTCCGGGACCATTCCATCAGGTGGTCGACGAAGTCGATAAGGCCCGAGTCGGCGAAGTGGAAGTCCTCGAAGACTATGACAACTGGGGCCGCCGCCGCGAGACGTTCGAAGAACGTCCGCCAGGCGCCGAACAGCTGCTCCGAGTTGACGCCCGACTCGACGCCGAGGAGGACGAGGAGCGCGGGCTCGATCCAGCGGCGTTCGGTCTCGTCGGGGACGTGGGTCGCGAGGGTCTCGGCGATCTTGACCCGGGTCGTCTGCTCGTCGTCGGTCTCGAGGAGGCCTGCCCGCTCGCGGACCATCTCGCCGAGGGCCCAGAAGCTGATCCCGTCGCCATATGCCGGGGATCGCCCATCGTGCCACCAGACGTTCTCGACGAGCCCGTCGATATACTTGAGGAACTCCCAGGCCAGCCGCGTCTTGCCAATGCCCGCCGGGCCGATGACCGAGACGAGGCGTGCCCGCTTCTCCCGGCTCGTGGCATGGAAGAGGTCCTTGAGCTGGCGGAGCTCCTCGTCGCGGCCGACGAAGGGGGCCTCGAGCGTCTCCGCTCGCTTGCGGCCACCCCGCTCGGCGACGACTCGGAGCGCGCGCCAGGCCGGGACGGGTGCCGCCTTGCCTTTGAGGGTCTGGTCGCCCGCTGCCTCGAAGACGATCGCCTTCGAGGCCGCCCGCTCGGTCGCCTCGCCGACGAGGACGGTGCCCGGGGCTGCGACCGACTGCAATCGAGACGCGGTGTTGACGAGGTCGCCGGCGACCATCCCCTGGTTCGTCGCCCCGATCGTGACGGCGGCCTCGCCGGTCAGGATTCCGGCCCGGGCGGTGATGCCGGGGCCGAGCGCCCTGACCGCGTCGAGAAGTTCGAGCCCAGCTCGGACGGCGCGCTCGGCGTCATCTTCATGGGCCGTAGGCGCACCCCAGACGGCCATGACCGCGTCGCCGATGAACTTCTCGATCGTCCCCCCGTACCGGCCGATCACGTCCCGGGAGAGGTCGAAGTACCGAGAGAGCAGCTCGCGAGTATCCTCGGCGTCCCGTCCTTCCGCGAGCGTCGTGAACCCGACGAGGTCGGCGAAGAGGATCGTGACGAGCCGGCGCTCGGCGACGGGTGCAGCCGCGGGCGCCGCAAGCCCTCCAGCTGGCGATACGGGGCGCGAGAAAGGACCGGTCTCGGCAGGAAGTCCGCTAGCCGTCTGAAGCGGGCTGGCACACTCGCCGCAGAAGAGCTCTCCGGGTTCGTTCGGCGAGTGACACTGCGCGCACGCGATTATCAGGGGCGCGGCGCACCGCGAGCAGAACTTTCGGCCGGCCCTGTTCTCAGTCCCGCAGTTCGAGCAGAGCACGCGCGCAGCCACCCCTCATTCGGCGTAGGTGCGAGAGCGTATCCCACCTCAGCGCGGAGCGCGAGCCCTGCCAAGTTGGGCTCACCTGCCGGACCCTCGTCGTTCGCCGCGACAGCCACGCCCACCGCGAGGTTGAAGTCGCAAGGGAAGCTGGGCACGACCACCATGACAAGGTCGTGTGCGACCGCCCCGGAGCGCGCTGCATCGAGAGTCTGACCGGCGCGCGACGAGAGGCCGACCGGACCCGTCCGGAGGCGCTTCGTGTGCGAGACTCGTCTCGTGTCGCTGTTCCGTTATGCCCCGGAGATCATCGGGCGCTTCCCGACGGCCCGAACAGGAAGCAGTCGCGGGTGACGCGCAATGCCATGACTTCCCCACGA
>DATCGK010000019.1:0-2939 GCA_036508975.1 Candidatus Limnocylindrales bacterium | reverse complement strand
TGGACGCCCTGGGGATCGGCTTCGACAGCTAGGTCCATCCGGGCGGCGGGCGGTCCCGGACGGCCTGGTCGCCGGCCGGGCCGGTCCTCCCGCGCTCCTCTCGCCTATTCTGCCGGCGTCACCCAGAGCGGCAGCTCGCGGGCGAGCGTTGCCAGCGGCAGCGACCCGTGCCCGATGAGCTCGTCGTGGAAGCGCTTCAGGTCGAACCGGTCGCCGTCGCGCGCCTCGAGCTCCCGCCTCAGCCGCCGGATCTCGCGCATCCCCGTCATGTACGTGAGTGCCTGCCCGGGCCACGCGATGTAGCGGTCCGTCTCGATGTTCGCGTCCGTATCGGACAGGCCCGTCGCCAGCAGCCAGTCCACGGACTGCTGCCGCGACCAGCCCAGCCCGTGGAGACCCGAGTCGACGATCAGGCGGGAGGCCCGCCAGGCCTGCGCGTCCAGCATCCCGAACCGCTCGGCCGCGCTCCGGTACAGCCCAAGCTCGTCTGCCAGGCGCTCTGCGTAGAGGCCCCAGCCCTCGACGTAGGCGCCACCCGCGAGCCGCGCGCCGAGACGCCGGAAGACGTTGAGGCTCGGGTTCTCCATCTCCAGGCTGATCTGGAAGTGGTGGCCGGGGACCGCCTCGTGGTACGTGGTCGAGCCAAGCTTGGAGTAGGTGCGGCTGGGCAGGTCGTACGTGTTCACGTAGTAGGTGCCGGGGCGCGAGCCGTCCAGGGCGGGTGGGAAGTAGTACGCGAACGGGGCGTTCTGCTCCTTGAACGCCTCCACCGGGCGCACCTCGCAGCCCGCCCGGGGCAGCCGCCCGAACACGGTCGGGGCGATTGCGGCGGCACGCTCGATGTCCTCGGTGGCGCGGGCAACGAGGGCCTCGGGTGTCGGCGCCTGGTTGGCAAGGTCGGTGGCGAGGGCGAGGCGGTAGGCCGTCACGTCTTCCCCGAAGCCCTCTGCGCGGGCGATCTCCCGGCGCTCCGCGTCGATCATCGCCAGCTCGTCCAGGCCGACCTGGTGGATGTCCCGGGGATCCATGTCGAGGGTCGTCCAGGAGCGGATCGCGTGCCGGTACAGGACATCGCCGCCGGGCGCGGAGACGAGTCCCGGCAGCGCGCGCGCCGCCGGCAGGACCTCGCGCTCGAGGACCTCGAGATAGCGGCGGTCGGCCGGGAGGACGACATCGCGAACGACCTCGGCGACGCGGGCGCGATCGGCGTCGGACGCCACGCGCGACATGACGGTCAGCACCGCCTCGTCCGCGGAGAGCGCGGCCGTGGGCCGCAGCTGGCCGATGAGCCGCTCCGCGACGATCCGGGCCGGGGTGCGGCCCGATGCGACGCCCTCACGCATGACCTGGATCCGGGCATCGACATACGGCCCGTACGCGCGGAGGCGGGCAAGCCAGCGCTCCAGGCGCTCCGGGGAGTCGGCCGCCTGGAACTGGGCCAGTTGGGCCATCGCGGTCATCGGGTTGTCGATCTGATCGACCTCTCGGATCTCGTGGAAGGCGAGGTCGTCCGCCTCCGCCACGATGTCCGCGATGATGCGGAGCATGTCCCGGGTGATCCGGTCCTCCACGGGCAGGCCGTCCTCGGCGATCGCCTGCGCCTCGTGGCTGGCATCCTCGAAGAGGGTCCTCGTCGCGGCACGTCCGGCCGGGCCCGGGTCCTCGAGTTGGTCGTCGTACCGGTCGTCGCCGTACATGGTGGCGGTCGTGGGCGAGAGGCGGAGATACCCCTCCCACAGGCGGGTGGCGATCTCGTCGATGCGGGACGGCACGAGCGCGGTGTCGGTCACGAATGGAGCCCTCGGGTTGGAGCTGGGCGTCCACCGGGCGCGTTGCCGGGTGGCCGCGTGACAGGGGTGAAGACCCGAAGCGTACCCGCGTTGACGGTCAGCCGCCGAACAGCGGGAGCTGGTCGCCGGTGCGCTCGACGGTGGGATCGAGGCCCAGCAGCGCCTCCAGGTCGGCCAGCGAGACGGACTCGCGCTCGGCCCAGTCCCGGAGGTGGTTCGCCTTGACGAGATGCCAGCCACCCTCCTCGAGGCCTGACCGGAGCAGCGGGCTTCGCTCCAGCTTGTGACGGACGAGCTCGGCCCGCTCGGGCAGGACGACCATGATCCGGACCAGGCGCTCCTCCACGGGCACGCGCGCATAGCGCCGCAGGACCGTCTCGCCCACCATCGCGGTCCACTCCACCTCCCAGGCGATCGCGGAGCGGCCCCGGACGTACCAGATGACGTCCACATCCTCCAGGTCCTCACGCCGGATCCTGCCCAGGGACGGCGGGCCCTGGAGCTCGCGCCGGTCGAGCAGGTCGTAGAGGCGACCCCCGCGGTACCGGCGGCCCTGCTGGCGAGCCCCGATCCAGCACGAGAAGCCGAGCCGGTGGCCGATGTCCACGAGCGTGGCGATGATCTCTCCGTGCTCGCGGGTCCGGGTCGCGACATCGTCGCTGGTGACCAGGCGGTCCGGCGTGGAGGCCCGGCTGCGGTAGCTCTCGAGGCAGGCGCGGACCAGGGCCTCGTCGGGCAGGTCCGGGCCCGTGAACAGGCTGGCGACGCGGTCCAGGAAGGCTCCCTCGGACAGCGGGCCGGCGGTGGACAGGAGGCTGTAGACGGCCCACTCCACGCGGTCGGCCAGGGGCACGGCCGCGGCCTCGCGGTCGCCGCGCTCGCCCAGCCACCAGCGGTCCTCGGCCACCTGCACCAGGCGACGACCATCGGCACCGGCGAGGGCATCCCGCACCAGCGCGAGGATCCGCTCCACGTGGTCACCAGGCGCGGCCGGTGCGGACGGCGCGGGGGCGGGCGTGGACGGGCCGGAGTCACCCTCCGCCCTCACGGTCCCCGTGGCGGCGATGCCGGACCCGCCGGCGCCACCGGCGGAGGTGTCGGACCCGGCGGCCGACGAGGCGCCCGTGGCCGGCCCCGGCTCCTCGGCTG
>DATCGK010000018.1:0-2506 GCA_036508975.1 Candidatus Limnocylindrales bacterium | reverse complement strand
GTAGAGGGCGGCCGGGTGCATGACCTCCGCCTCGGCCTCGTGCGTCGAGTAGGCGGTGAGGAGCTCTTCGTCGCTCAGCGCGAGGCCGCGGGCGTCGGCCCAGCGCCGGAGCACCGCCGCGATGCCGGCCTCCCAGTCGATAAGGGTGCCGTAGCAGTCGAACGAGAGGGCATCGAAGTCGGCGAGGTTCACGCTGTGCGCTCCTGGATGAGGTGGAGGAAGAACCGCTCAGATCCGTCGAAGTGGGCGGACCAGGCCGCCTGCGCACGGGCGGCGTCGCCGGTGCGGAGCACCTCGAGCAGGTCGGCGTGCTCGGCGGCCAGGTCGGCCACGCGCTCGTAGGCGGGCTGCAGCATGGCGATGAGGAGGCGCAGTTCCGTGCTCACCTCGTCGAACGTGCGCACGAGCCGCGCGGACCCCGCCGCCTCGAAGATCGCGCGGTGGAACGCGACGTCGTGGTCGGCCACGACGTCCCAGGCGACGCCATCCTCCAGTGCGAGGAGGGCTGCGGTCGCCGCCTCCACGGCATCGAGGGGCACGCCGCTCCCGACCACCAGGCCCACGGCCGCCCCCTCGATGGGACGGCGGACCCGGTAGAGGTCGATGGCGTCCTCCGCCGTGAAGGACTTGACCAGCGCGCTCTTGCCCCGCCCGCGCTCGAGCAGGCCATCCGCCACGAGCGTGGCAACGGCGGCTCGGACGGTCGGCCGAGCCACGCCGAACTCGGCCGCGAGGTCCGTGTCGCGCAGTTGCTCGCCCGACGCGTAGGATCCGGCGAGGAGACGGCGGCGCAGCTCGTCGGCAACGGCATCGGCGACGGAGACCGGTTGGATCTGCATGGTTGCCTGTATAACAGGTAGGCAGGTATTCTGCAAGCCATGAAGCTTGAGATGGAAGCAAGTCGACGGGAGACCGCAGGCGCCGCAGGAGAGGCGCGCCGGGGCGTGGTCTACGTCCTTGCCGCGGCAACCCTCATGGGAACAAGCGGCACGACGGCTTCCTTCGCTCCGGCGACGGCCGGGCCTGTGTCGGTCGGGGCGGCCCGCCTGGTCGTCGGCGGCCTCGGGCTGCTGCTGGCACTCCCCTTCCTCGGGGGGCGACGGGCGCACGTCCTGCGCCTCTGGAGGACGCGGATCGGTGCCGCTGCGGGAGTGGCAACCGCGCTCTACCAGGTCGCCTTCTTCGGTGGGGTGGCGCTCGCGGGGGTGGCGCTCGGAACACTCCTCACGATCGGCGCGGCGCCCCTCTTCGCGGGCATCCTGTCATGGAGCACGCTGGGCGAGCGTCCGCGCGCGGCCTGGTGGGCATCGACCGCGATCTGCGTACCCGGCCTCGCCCTGCTGTCGCTCGACGGGACCTCCCGCGCCGGCGTGGAGCCACTGGGCATCGCTGTGGCGCTCGCCGCGGCCCTGCTGTATGCGGGCTACACGGTGGCTGCGAGGCAGCTCATGCGCCGGGGCGCGACCTCGGCTGAAGCAATGGCAACCGGGTTCGGGCTCGGCGGCCTGCTCATGGTCCCCGTCCTCATCGCGGGTGGCATCGGCTGGCTGGTCGGTCCCGCAGGTCTCGGGGTGGCCCTGTGGCTCGGGCTTGGCACGGTGACCCTCGGCTACACGCTGTTCGGGCGCGGGCTGCAAGTGCTCCCGGCCGGACCGGTCACCACGCTCATGCTGGCCGAGCCGCTCGTCGCGGCCCTCCTCGGTGTCGCCTTCCTCGGGGAGGCGCTTGGCCCGGCGGGATGGGCTGGAGCGGCGCTCGTGGCGAGCGGCCTGGCTTTGCAGGGCCGGTCCCTCGCGGACGGCACATAGGTCACGGGATCGTGCCAACTTACCCATCACCGAAGCTGCTGCCGGGTCCCACCCGCCTGGGATAGCCGTCCGAGCCTTCCCGATCCCGCGGTGCCGTCCGGCGAAGCCCCTATTCGTCCGTCTTGGCCATGCCATCGGGTTCCGGCAGGCGCGGGGCGAGGATCCACACGAGCTGCGCCGTCGTCGCTGCCCCGACCTTCGATCGTGCGTTCGCCAGGTGGTGCTTCACGGTCGACTGCGACAGGCCGAGTCGGTGGGCAGCCGCCTTCTCCGACCCGGTCACCAGCACGGCCGCAACGGCTCCGACCTCACGGTCTGTCGCGCGTTCGGCGGGGCGACGGGACGGCCGGCGCGTCATGCGCTGCGGACCAGCTCGAGGGGCGCCGGAGGCTCGGCGAGGCGCATGGCGATCGGAAGGTCGTTGGTGGCGGGGCTATCCCAGTTGAGCCTCCGACCTTTCGGCCCACGGCTCTTTGCCTACAAGGCAGAATGTCGGCCCCGGCAACCGACTGGCACCGACCGTCCGGATGTTCAGGACCCTGAGGGCGGTTCTGATCATCGTCAACGCCCTGGTCACCGCCGCTGCCCGGAAGTCCCGCGGGATGGTCTCGAACATGGGCCAGTGGCGGATTGACTGAAGCGTCTTGACGAAGACCGAGACACGCCGGCCGTCGGTCGTCCTGGCGAGGACTCGTTCA
>DATCGK010000017.1:0-4011 GCA_036508975.1 Candidatus Limnocylindrales bacterium | reverse complement strand
CCCGGCGAGCAGATCCAGCGGTTCGAAGCCGGTCACCACGATGGGCACTCGGTACCGTGCGGCGATCGGCTCGTACTCGGTCCAGCCCATGATCGCGCACACGTGGCCGGCGGCGAGGAAACCCTGGACCCGGTTGGTCGGCGAGTCGAGGAGCGCCGTCATCGCCGGCGGCACCAGGACGTGGGAGACGAGCACGCTGAAGTTGTCGATGCCACGCCTGGCGGCCTCGGCGACGGCCATCGCGTTGGCGGGCGCGGTGGTCTCGAAGCCGACGGCGAAGAAGACGACCTGCCTGGCCGGGTTCGCCAGCGCGATCTTGAGCGCGTCGAGCGGGCTGTAGACGATCCGCACGTCGGCGCCACGGGCCTTGAGGGCGAGCAGGTCCGTGGAGGAGCCGGGCACCCGCAGCATGTCGCCGTAGCTGGTGAAGATCACGTCCGGGCGGGCGGCGATGGCCAGGGCCTTGTCCACCTGCTCCAGGGGCGTCACGCAGACCGGGCAGCCGGGCCCGTGGATCATCCGAACGCCCTCGGGCAGCGCCTCGTCGATCCCCTGCTTGACGATCGTGTGGGTCTGGCCGCCGCAGACCTCCATGAGGGTCCACGGCCTGGTGGTGATGCGGTGGATCTCGGCCAGCAGCTTCCTGGCGAGCACGGGATCGCGGTACTCGTCCAGGTACTTCACGCCGGCGGCCTCCGGAGCGACGCCGGTGGCAGCTCCGGGTCGAACGTGAGCGCGCCCGGCGCATCGTCGCTGACGATCGCGGGCTGGTCCATGCCGGGGCCCATCGTCATGAGCTCCGGCCCCATGACGCCCATCTCGCCGAGGATCTCCAGCGTCTTGAGGGCCTCGGCCTCGTCCACCCTGGAGATGGCGAAGCCGACATGGACGATCACGTAGTCGCCGACCTCGACCTCGGGCAGGTAGGCGAGGCAGGCATCCTTGCGCACGCCGCCGAAGTCCACCTTCCCCATGGCCAGCCCACCCTCGTCGCGGATCTCCGTGACCCGGCCCGGGATACCAAGGCACATCGTTCAGTCCTCCACGCGCAACGCGCCCGACGCGCCGGATCCCAGGCGGGCCGCGGCCACCGCGGCCTGCCCGTAGCTCACGCCCCCGTCGTTGACGGGAACCTGGCGGTTGATGAACACGCGGAACCCGTCCCGGGCGAGGTCCCGCAGCAGCGCCGACGCAAGCCGCCGGTTCTGGAACACACCGCCCGAGAGGCATACCGTAGCGATACCGGTCGTCGCCCGCGCGCCGTCGAGGATCTCGCGCGTCACCTCCACGATGGCGGCCTGGAACGCGGTTGCGAGCACACCCTTCGAGCGTCCGCCGGCGGCCCCGTCGAGCAGGGCGGCAAGGGTGGGCCGCGGGTCGTAGACCATCAGGCCGTCCAGGCGTTCGAGGCGGTACGGCAGCGGCGGCACGATGCGCTCCCCCGCCGCCAGCTCCAGCTCGATCGCCGCCTGCGCCTCGTACTCGGCCACGTCGCGAATGCCGATGAGCGCCGCGGCCGCATCGAACAGCCGTCCCGCGGACGATGCGACCGGCGCGTTCAGGTGCCGGTCCACCTGCCGGCGGACGAGGGCCGTCTCCCGCGGATCCAGCCGGGCCAGGAAGGCCGCCGCCGGGTGGCCCGGGTCCGCGAGGTCCGTGGCGCCGGCGAGACCGGCGACACCGCCGATGCCCGGAGTGCCGTCACCGAACGCCTCGGCGGCGAGCAGGTAGCCCAGCGCCATGCGGTAGGGCCGCTTCACGGCGAGGGCGCCGCCGGGCAGCGGTGCGCGCCCGAAGCGCGCGATGCGCCGGTAGCCGAGCAGGTCCGCGTCGAATACCTCGCCGCCCCACAGCGTGCCGTCGTCGCCCATGCCGAGACCGTCGTAGGCGACACCCAGGAACCGTCCCGTGATCCCGTGCTCGGCCGCGCACGACGCGACGTGCGCGTGGTGGTGCTGGACGGCGATCCGCTTCGCGGCCGGGAAGCGCTCCACGGCGTACTTGGTTGACAGGTACTCCGGGTGGAGATCGTGGGCGACGATCTCGGGCTCCAGGGCCAGCAGGCGGGAGAGGTGCGCCAGCCCGTCCGTGAACGCTCGGTGCGTGGCCAGGTCCTCCAGGTCCCCGTTGTGCGGTGCCACGTGGGCCCGGCCGGCGCGTGCCAGCGTGAACGTGTGCTTCAGCTCCGCGCCGACCGCCAGGAGGGGGACGGGTGTGGCCACCGGCAGCGGCATCGGCTCCGGGGCGTAGCCACGCGCCCGGCGGACCACGGACTCGCGGCCGGCGACCACGCGCGTCACGGTGTCGTCGTAGCGGGCCCGGATCTCGCGGTCGTGGAGGAGGAACCCGTCGGCGAGGCCGGCGAGCCGGGCGAGGGCGTCGTCGTCGTCCGTGGCCAGGGGCTCGTCGGTGAGGTTCCCGGAGGTCAGCACCAGCGGGCGCCCCACGGCTTCGAGCAGCAGGTGGTGGAGCGGCGTGTAGGGCAGGAAGATGCCCAGCCTCCGGTTGCCGGCGGCCACGGAGCGGGCCAGGCGCGGCAGACCCGCGCGACGAGCGCGCAGCAGCACGATCGGACGCGCCGGCCCCACGAGGAGCGTCCGTTCCAGCGCCCCGACCCGGCAGAGCGCCTCGGCCGCGGCGGCGTCCCGGACCATCAGGGCGAACGGCTTCGCCCAGCGTCGCTTGCGGTCCCTGAGCCGGAGGACCGCGCCCTCGTCGGTCGCGTCGCAGGCGAGGTGGTAGCCACCCAGACCCTTGACCGCGACGATACGGCCGGCAAGCAGGTCGCTCACGGCGGCGCCCAGCGCCTCCTCGCCGGTCGCCGTGGCGGCGGGTGCTCCGGTGGGCCGCCACGCGAGCCGTGGGCCGCAGGCGGGGCAGGCCACCGGCTCGGCATGAAAGCGGCGGTTCGCCGGGTCCCGGTACTCAGCCTCGCACGCCGGGCAGAGGGGGAACGCCCGCATCGTCGTCCTCGCCCGGTCGTACGGCAGCTCCTCGATGATCGTGGCGCGCGGCCCGCAGTTGGTGCAGTTCGTGAACGGGTAGCGGTACCGGCGGTCCATCGGGTCCCGCAACTCGGCGAGACAGTCGTCACAGGTGGCGATGTCGGGCGGGAAGAGCCGGTCCACGGCGGTCGAGGGGACACTCTCGTCAATCTCGAAGACCGCGGGAAGGATCCCGGCGAGGGCGGCGTCGAGGGCCGCCACCGTCACCCGCTCCACGCGGGCGCGCGGCGGGGCATCGGTGCGCAGGCGGCGCGCGAAGGTGTCCAGGGCCTCCCTGGGACCCGCGGCCTCGATCTCGACCCGGCCCGCGGCGTTGCGGACGCGCCCGGCGAGACCCAGCTCCGTGGCCAGGCGCCAGACGAACGGGCGGAAGCCGACGCCCTGGACGACGCCCTCGACGTGGAGGGCGCGAGCGGCGGGCGGGAGCGTGGCGGGCGGGACGCGCACGTCCGTGCGGACGGTTGCAGCCATGGTCATAGCGTCCGTCGCAGGCGTGCCGCGCAAGACGTGCCGAACGGCCCGCAGTCACCCCACCGGTCGGCCGGTCACGTTCGGGCGGGGCGTGGCTCACGAGAGCCCAGTCGTCACGGGTCAGGGCGATGGCGGCCCGGACGCGGCGGGATCCGGCTCCAGGGTCGGGGCGGCGGTCGGAGCCCTGGTCGGAGCCGCGGTCGGGGCGGCGGTCGGAGCCCTGGTTGGAGCCGCGGTCGGGGCGGCGGTCGAAGCCGGGGTCGGGGTATGGGTCGGAACCGCGATCGGGGCGGCGGTCGGAGCCTTGGTTGGAGCCGCGGTCGGGGCGGCGGTCGGAGCCTTGGTTGGAGCCGCGGTCGGGGCGGCGGTCGGAGCCGGGGTCGGGGGATGGGTCGGAACCGCGGTCGGGGCGGCGGTCGGCGTCGGGACCGGAGCCGGGGTCGGGGCCGGCGGACCTAGCCGCACGGGAACGACGAGGACCCAGTGGCGATACCACTCGGAGGCACCGCGCGTGGCAGCGACCGAACCCGGGAGC
>DATCGK010000016.1:0-2770 GCA_036508975.1 Candidatus Limnocylindrales bacterium | reverse complement strand
GTACACCTTGTCCAGCACCTCGTGCACGCCCACGACGACGTCGGTGCCCTCGACCGTGAGGCTGTCGCCCCGCGGCCGGCGCAGCGCGGTGTGGAGCACGGACCGGTTCTCGGTGACGTTGATGCGATCCCCGCGGATCATGGCGTCGCGCCGCGCCTCGAGCCCGACCTGCTCGGCCAGGTCGAGCAGCGAATCCAGGACCTCTGTTGTGACAAGGTTCTTCGAAAGGTCGACGTGGAGCTCGCCGGCGCCGAAACTGAGCTGCCGGACTCGTTCGGCGTCGGACAGCCACGCCCGAAGATCCGGAGTGAACCCGTCAGCGATTCGGGTGAGTTCGGACCAGGCAGGGGTCGTGGTGGGGTCAACGATGGTCATGGTGCGAGCATATTGGCCCTCGTCGACACCACTACCCCCGGTCAGCCCGACGGCACCACCCCGCGCTAACCAAGGAGCAGTACATGACCCCGATGCCCCCGGACGAGCAGCTGCGCCACCTCCTGGCCAAGCCCGACTGGCTCCTCGCCGAGACCGTCAACGACTCGCTGTCAAGGGTCCTCCGCAGCCACGACCTCATCGCCGCGAACACCACCCAGCTCAACCGCGACCTGCACGCGCTCGCCGAGGCCCTGGAGGCCCAGCGCGCGACTGCGTCCGCCACCTCCCCTGCCCTTGCCGCCACGCCGCAGCCGACGGTGCGGGTCGAGGTCGCTGCCCTGAAGCCCACGCCCCCGCCGTCTGCCCCGCGGCCGGCCGGCCCGGCGCCTGTCGGGCCGCTGGCTGCCCGCCAGCTGGAGGTGGCGTCGCGCCCGCCGGCACCATCCGTACAGACGGCACCGTCGATCCCTCCCCCCGTGGGACCCCCCGCCCACCCGGCGCAGACATCGCAGCGACTCGCTCCGTCGTGGCCGGTCACCCCGACCCCCGCACCCGCGCCGAAGGTGCCCGTCGGTACCGCCCTGGCCGCCCGCCTCGGCATCTCCCGGGCTCAGCTGGTGTCGCGCCTGGTCGCCGGCGTCGGTGCGGTGATCACCCTTGTCGGCGTGGCGTTCATCCTCGTGCTGGCCGCTCAGAACGGCTACTTCGGCCCGCTCGCCCGCACGATCGCCTGTGGTGTCCTTGGTGGCGTCCTCGCCGGTGCGGCCTTCTTGGTCCGCCGCCGCGACGCGGACAACGCCGGCGCCCACGCGCTGCTCGCCACCGGTGCGGCCGCGGGCTACCTGAGCCTGTACGCGGCCGGCAGCCTGTACTCCTTCCTCCCCAGCTGGGTCGCCTTGACGGGCACAGCGGCGCTCGGCCTGGCCGTCGTCGGCATCGCCGTCCGCTGGAAGAGCCAGTGGCTGGCCTCCCTGGGGGTCGCCAGCGCGAGCCTCATCGGCGCCTACCTCGGCGGCGACCCGCGCGTCGGCGTCGCCTTCGCGGTCGTCCTCTCGGTCGTCATGATCCTCGCCCAGCTGCGGACCAGCTGGCCCGTCTTCCTCGTCGCCCGCACCGTGCCTGCGATGGCCCTGCTCACGATCGCAGCCCTCGCAGCGAAGCCCGGTACGAGCATCGAGACCGTCCTGCTCGCCGTCATCGCCGGCATCTTCGCCATTGCGGGCCTGATCTCCGCCTGGATCGGCCGCAAGGCCGGCACGCGGGAGCAGATCGTCATCGCCGTGCTCGTGACGCTCGCACCGCTTCCCGCCTTGTACGCGATGTGGCAGCTCGGCAGGGTCTGGGGAGCCGTCTCCCTGGTCGTGCTCGCGGCCACCTACCTCGTCGCGGCTGCCCTGCCGCTGTTCTCCCGTGTGCCCCGCTCGGCCGTCATCCCCGTCGGCGCCCTCCTCATCACCATGGCCGGGTTGCGCATGGCCGGTGGGGACCACACCAGCACCGTCCTAGCCGCAGTCGCCGCTGCCTACGCCTCGGTCGCGCTGTACTCACGGTCCCGTCTCGTCGCTCTCGCGTCCGCCGTCCTCGGCTCGATCTCGACCGTGCTGTGGATCCCCGGTGCCGTGACGCTCGTCGTGTTCGCTGAGTACAGCTCGCCGGTCGGCACCAGCGCCTTCCTCGCGGCCTGGGCTCTCCTGGCGTACCTCGCCTGCCGCGTGCTCGAGTTCGGGCGGCCCCGGTGGTACCGCAACGTCGCCATGATCCTCGGCCTCCTTGGCGCCTCGGCGGCCGTGGACTCGATAGGCGTCATCGTCGGGCGCACCGTGCACGACGTCCACGCCGGCTACGTCATCGCGTCCGCGACGGTGACCGTCCTCTGGGCCCTGGCCAGCGTGCTGGCACTGTGGACCCCGCTGCGCCGCGGCGCCGGTGCGGGCTGGGTGACGCTGGGCCTGTCGCTGGCGGGCGCCGCCACCGCCAAGCTGTTCGCCATCGACCTGGCCGTGCTGGGCGGGATCGAGCGGGGCCTCGCGTTCCTGGGCGTCGGCGTGCTCCTCCTGGTCCTCGGCGTCGGCTACGCGAAGGCGTACGAACGCGCCCGCGGCGAGACTCCCCCGGCGCCGGCGCCGGGGGGCGAAGGGCCGATCTGACCCGGACGTGCGTCGCGGCTCCTCGTGTGGGGGACGAGGAGCCGCGATGCCGAGGGTGGTCGTCAGACGACGAGTACGTGGACGTGGTCGTAGTGGTTGGCCGTCGCGCTGCCGCGGTCCGGCATGGCCCGCCAACCCTCCGACGCCCGCTGGGTGGTCCAGATCTTCTGCTGATAGATGATCTCGACGATCCCCAGCTTGCTGTAGTTCGCCTGGAGCCAGGCGGCGATCTCGGCGCCGCGGGCGCC
>DATCGK010000015.1:0-2088 GCA_036508975.1 Candidatus Limnocylindrales bacterium | reverse complement strand
GTTGGCGATGATCTCGCCGCCGTGCTCCCCTGCCCCGGGCCCGATGTCGATCACCCAGTCCGCGGTCCGGATCGTCTCCTCGTCGTGCTCCACGACGAGGACGGTGTTGCCGAGGTCCCGCAGCCTCGTCAGCGTCGCGATCAGCTTCGCGTTGTCCCGCTGGTGCAACCCGATCGACGGCTCGTCCAGGATGTAGAGCACGCCCATGAGCGTGGTGCCGATCTGGGTCGCCAGTCGGATCCGCTGCGCCTCGCCGCCCGAGAGGCTGATGCTCGCCCGGTCCAGGGTGAGGTAGTCCAGGCCCACGTCCACGAGGAAGCCGAGGCGGGCGACGATCTCCTTGAGCACCTGGCGGGCAATCGTCCGCTCGCGCTCCGACACCCGCCCCGAGAGGTCCGCCGCCCAGTCGAGCGCCTCGGTGACGGACAGCCCCGACACCTCGGAGACGTCGCGCCCGTCCACCGTGACGGCCAGCACCTCCGGCTTGAGGCGGCGGCCCTGGCACGTGGGGCACGGCTTCTGGACCATGAACCTCTCGAGCTCGGTCCGGATGTACTCCGACTCCGTCTCCTTGAAGCGCCGCTCGAGGTTCGTGACGACGCCCTCGAACGTGGCGACGTAGCTGTTCTCGCCCCGTTCGTGGCGGTACCGGACGACCACCTTCTCGTCCTTGGGCGCGTACAGGAGGAACTCGATCGCCTCGGGTGGCAGGTCCCGCACCGGGACGTCGATCCGCCAGCCGCGGGCCGCGAAGACCGCCTCCGTGATCCTCATCCGCCACGAGATCTCGGTTGGCATCTTGTTCCACGGCGCCAGGGCACCTGCCCTGATGCTGCGGTCCCGGTCCGGGATCACGAGCTCCGGGTCGATCACCAGCTGCGTGCCAAGCCCCGTGCAGGTGGGGCAGGCGCCGTGGGGCGAGTTGAACGAGAAGCTCCGCGGCTCCAGGTCGTCGATGGTCGTGCCATCGTACGGGCAGCTGTAGCGCTCGCTGTACCTGCGCTCCTCGAACTGCGCCGCCTCACCCTCGCGCGGCACCGGCGCAACGACGACGACGCCCTCGCCCAGGCGGAGGGCCGTCTCCACGGAGTCGGCCAGGCGCGCGGCGTCCGGGTCCGGGAGGGCGGTCCCGGTCTCCGGGTCCAGCGGCCGCCCCTGCTCGTCCACCGCCCAGCCCTCGGGTGTCTCCGCCCGCCGGACGACGAACCGGTCGACCACGACCTCGATGGTGTGGCGCTTGTACTTGTCGAGCGTGGGCGCCTCGGACAGGTCGTACTGGACGCCGTTCACGCGGACGCGGACGAAGCCCTGCTTGCGGGCTCCCTCGAAGACGCGGTCCCCCTCGGTCTTGCGGTCCTTGATCAGCGGGCCCAGCACCAGGAGCCGTGTCCCGTCCGGGAGACCCAGGACCTGGTCCACGATCTGCTGGACGGTCTGGCGCTCGATCTCGCGCCCGCAGGCGGGGCAGTGCGGGTGTCCGATCCGGGCGAACAGGAGCCGGAGGTAGTCGTAGATCTCGGTGACGGTGCCGACCGTGGACCGCGGGTTGCGACTGGCGCCCTTCTGGTCGATGGAGATGGCCGGCGACAGCCCGTCGATCTGGTCGACGTCCGGCTTCTCCATCTGGCCCAGGAACTGGCGGGCGTACGCGGACAGGCTTTCGACGTAGCGGCGCTGGCCTTCGGCGTAGATGGTGTCGAAGGCGAGGCTGGACTTCCCGCTGCCGGAGAGGCCGGTGATCACGACCAGGCGGTCCCGGGGGAAGGCCACGTCGACGTTCTTGAGGTTGTGCTCGCGCGCACCGCGCACGACGATCTGATCCTGGGGCACGAACGCAGTCTACCGGATCGCGCCCAAACAGAACATGTGTTCCTATTCGGTCCCGCCGGCCTAGCGGTGCTGGCGCGGCCGGGTCATGGCGTGCGGATCGGGCAGGAAGCCGAGCTTCCGGTACCACTCGTCAACACCGGACGCCGCCGACAGCGCGAAGCGGACGTCGTCCCGGCCGTCGATCAGCGCGTGCATCAGCCGCTCCCCCACCCCGAGGCCCTGGTACCGGGGGTGGACCACGACCATGGCGATCACCGC
>DATCGK010000014.1:0-6596 GCA_036508975.1 Candidatus Limnocylindrales bacterium | reverse complement strand
GAGGTGGGAGAACCGAGTGGCAACCCGTCTGCCGGGGTCGTATCCCTCAATCCACTGCAAGCCCGGGGGCAGTTCGCGCTTGCGGTGCGGCGGTCGTCGAAGTCCAGTCGGTCGAGGCGGAGCAGCAGCCTCTACCATCTGGAAGCTTCCGATCGGCGTACTACCGCGCGGTCCACGGTTTTGCTTCCGCGCCGACGTGTTCCGAGCCTGGCGAACGACGCCATCATGCGGACCTCGAGCGGCGGAGCCGCTCACGGCCGACGATCGGAATCCGGACGACTGTGGTTTGCGGGCCGCGGGCTCCCGCCGGGCGCGCCATCACCTGGACCATCCTGCCGACCCCGGGCGTCGCCCCGGGGTCGTTTCGTGTCCGCGACCGTCCGCCCTGCCCGGCGCACGCTCCGAAACGACCGCGCGCGCGGGCCCCGACCGCCCTACCCTCGCCCGATGAGCGACATCGCCCGCACCTGCTGGTGGCTGAAGGAAGCCCTGGCCCATCCCGAGTTCGCTGGTGACCCGGCCCCGGCCCTGGACCGGGACACGTCCGCGGACGTCGTCATCGTCGGCGGCGGCTACACGGGGCTGTGGACCGCCTGGCACCTCGTCCAGGCGCGCCCCGGCGTGAAGGTCGTGGTCCTGGAGCAGCACGAGTGCGGGTTTGGCCCCAGCGGCCGGAACGGGGGGTTCATCAACGGCTTCTACGATCATGTTGGGACGCTGGTGGACCTGTTCGGCCGGACGGGTGCGCTCGCGATCGTTGACGCCGGCGTGCAGACGCTCCGGGAACTCGCAGCCTGGATGGACGAGCAGGGCGTGGACGCCTGGTTCCGCCAGGACGGGTACATCGGGGTCGCCTCGTCGCCCGCCCAGGTCGGCGGCTGGGAGGAGCCCATCGAGACCGCCCGCCAACTCGGCATCGAGGACCACTACCGCGTCCTGTCCAAGGCCGACCTGGACGGCTACTGCACCTCGCCGGTGTTCGAGGGCGGCCACCTCGTGGCCGACGGCGGGACCGTCCAGCCGGCCCGCCTCGCGCGCGGCCTGCGACGAGTCTGCATGGAGGCCGGCGTCCGGATCTACGAGCACACGCCGGTCCAGCGCCTGAACCCCGGCACCCGCCTCGAGGCCGTCACCCCTGGCGGTGTCGTCCGGGCCGGCCACGCCGTCCTGGGGATCAACGCCTGGGCCGGGACCTGGAAGGGCTTCGGCAGGCGCATCGTTCCTCGCGGGTCGTACATGGCGATCACGGCGCCCGCGCCTGAACGCCTGGCGGAGATCAACTGGACGACGGGCGTCTCGATCTACGACTACCGCTCCGCGCTGCGCTACCTGCGCACCACCCCGGATGGCCGCATCGCGCTGGGCGTCGGTGGGGAGCGGGGGACGTGGTCGGGCAGGATCGACCCCCATTTCGATTACGACGAGCAGGGCACGCAGCACGCGATCGACGCCATCCACCGCTTCTTCCCGGGCTTCCGGGACGTGCCGATCGAGGGCCGCTGGGGCGGCCCCATCGACGTCGTCTCCACGCACATCCCGTTCGCCGGCACGCTCCCCGGCGGCAACGTGCACTACGCGCTGGGCTACACGGGGAACGGCGTGGGTCCCGCCCACCTGATGGGGAAGGTCATGGCCGCCCGGGCCCTGGGCATGGAGAACGAGGCCACCCGGCTGCCGATCGTGGACATGGAGCCAAGGTACTTCCCGCCCCAGCCGTTCCGCAGCCTCGGCGCGGCCCTGGTCAACGCGGCCACGGTCCGGCGGGACGACGCGATCGATGCCACGGGCTCGGCAGATCCGATCACGGACTTCGTGGCGAAGTTGCCGCGCCGGATGGGGTACCACCTCGGCCCGTAGGACGGGTGTCGGTCCGCGCGCCCGGGTCGCCGCCCCGGAGCTACCGCTGCGCCGGAACTACGCCGTCCGGCCGAGGATGTCCAGCAGCATCCGCACGAACCTCGGCTCGTCCGCGTCCATCGCGAAGTGCACGTTCGCGGGCCGGCGGCTCCGGAACCGGAAGTCGCAGACCGTGCGGCCCACCGACAGCTCGCCGCCGGTCTCCACGTCCACCGGGATGAAGTGCGTCGTCACCACCGACGGGTCGATGACCGCGCACACGGCCAGCGCGTCGTGGACGGGCGCCGCGCCCGCGCGATGCATCGGCTGGGTGGCGTCGTAGCCGTCGATCCGCTTCTCGGTGAAGCGCGCGGCAGCCTCTCCGGCGGGGGTGCCCAGGGCGCGCAGGGCCTTGCAGTCCTCGCCGGAGACCAGCGCCCGATGCGTCGCGTCGAGGGGGATCATGCGGATCGGGCGACCGCAGTTGACCACGATCCGGGCGGCATCAGGGTCCAGCCAGATGTTGAACTCCGCGGACGCCGTGGAGTTCCCGTGATCGTGGGCGCCGCCCATGATCACGATCTCGGGGATCTTCTCGAGGATCCGCGGCTCCTTCTGCATCGCGGTGGCGATGTTGGTCAGCGGCCCCACCGGGATCAGCGTGATGTCGCCGTCGGAGGCGAGGTAGGTGTCGATCAGCCAGTCAACGGCATGCCCGCTGCCGGCCCTGATGGTCGCCGGGGGCAGGTCGAGGAGGTCCCCGTGGATCCGTGACGCCGGGTTGAGCTGGACCGGCTGCGGGCGCGCGAGCGGGCGCGACATGCCGCGGTGGACCGGTGTCCCGGGGAGCCCGATCCACTCGAAGACACGGAGCGTGTTCTCCACGCAGCTGTCGAGGTTGGTGTTGCCGTTCACCACTGTCGCGCCCACGAGATCGAGGTCGGGGGAGAGGGCCGCGATCATGAGCGCGACCGCGTCGTCGGTGCCGGTATCGACGTCGAGGATGACCTTGGTTGCCATGCGGCCAGTATCGCCCGTCGCGGTCCGGGCCGCGGGATCAGCTGCGACCGCGGGACCAGCCGGCGGCCGTCCGTCCGGCCCTTCGTTCAGGCAGGAACCTGGGTGCCGCCCCCGTCCGCGCCCGCGGCGACATGTCGCAGCCGCCAGCCCACCCAGGCACACCCTGCGGCGGCCACCGCCACCCACGCCGTGAGCAGCCCGCCGAGCACGATCCCGCCGATCAGCAGCCCCACGATCTGGTCGATCCGGTCGAAGGCCATGATGCTCGCCGCCAGCTCCGCGACCTGCGTCTTGGCCGTCCGGATCTGTTCGGCCATGGTCGCTGTGTCGGTGGCATTCGCGTCGAGCGCCGCGGCGAGCGCCGTGGTGTCCTGGGCGAACACCGTCGTCTGGTCCGACACCTTGCGGACGCCGTTCGCCGCGGACGCGAACGGCTGGCTGCCGAGGATCGAGATGTCGAGCGCGTTGGCCAGGTCGGTCGACGTCGTGGCGATGGTGCTCAGGAGGCTGCTGGCGTGGGCCAGCGCGTCGCCGGATGTCGTCAGGGTGTTGCCGGCGTGATCCACCGTGATGGCGACCGAGTCCATCGTGAGCGTGAGCCGGGTCAACGAGGCCGCGATCCGCTCCTGGTCGGCGACGAGGCGCTCGTCCAGGTTGCGGGCGGCGATCGCCCCGCCGAAGAGGGCCGCGGCGATGAGGCCCGCGAGGATCACACCCGTCATGCCGAATGCCAGCAGCCCCGTGCCGAGGCGCCGAGGGTTGATGTCGAGCCCGTTCATGGGCGGATGGTACGCCTGCGAGGTGTTCGCGGAACGAGGTTCACGGGCCCGGGAGCGACGGGCCGACGCAGGCGCGGGGATGCTGCCTTCGATACGGTGGCCGGTGGCTCCCCGATCCGGCGCGATATCATTTCGACCCCGCCAGACCGCCGAACGCGCCGCGTGCGATCGGCGGCGTGCCACACCCGCATCGGACGACGATCGCATGGGACTTTCCGTCAAGCGCGCCCTCATCACCGGGATCACCGGCCAGGACGGCTCCTACCTGGCAGAGCTACTCCTGGGCAAGGGCTACGAGGTCCACGGGCTCATCCGCCGCTCGAGCTCCTTCAACACTGGCCGGATCGACCACCTCTACCACGACCCGCACGAGACCGGGACGCGACTCTCGCTCCACTACGCGGACCTCACCGACTCGTCCTCCCTCATCGGCCACCTGCACGAGGTCCGGCCCGACGAGGTGTACAACCTGGGCGCCCAGAGCCACGTCAAGGTGAGCTTCGAGATGCCGGAGTTCACCGCGGAGACCGCGGCGATGGGCACCCTCCGGATGCTGGAAGCGGTCCGCACGGCGGACTGGCCCATCCGCTTCTACCAGGCGGGCAGCTCCGAGATGTACGGCCGGGTGGCCGAGTCGCCCCAGACCGAGACCACGCCCTTCCACCCGCGCAGCCCGTATGCCATCGCGAAGGTGTTCGCGCACTGGATGACCGTCCAGTACCGCGACGCCTACGGCATCCACGCCAGCAACGGGATCCTGTTCAACCACGAGTCGCCGCGACGGGGCGGCACCTTCGTGACCCGCAAGGTCACGACCGCGATCGCGGATATCCTCGCGGGCACCGCCCAGCACGTGTATCTCGGCAACCTCGACGCCCAGCGCGACTGGGGCTACGCCAAGGAGTACGTCGAGGCGATGTGGCTGATGCTCCAGCAGCCGGCGCCGGACGACTACGTGGTGGCGACCGGCGAGATGCACTCGGTCCGGGAGCTGTGCGAGACGGCCTTCGGGCTGGTGGGTCTGGACTGGGAGCAGTACGTCCGGATCGACGAGCGCTACTTCCGCCCGACCGAGGTGGACGAGCTGTGCGGGGACGCATCGAAGGCGGAGCAGACCCTCGGCTGGCGGCCGCAGACGCGGTTCGCCGGGCTGGTCCGGATCATGCTCGAGGCCGACCTGCGCGCCGCCGGCCTCGACCCGGCTGCGCTCCTCGCCGCCGGGGCGCAGCGCATCCCGTATGCATGATGCCTCGGCGTGGGATGCGCGCGGCGCGCTACCGCGGTGCCTCTCCCGCCCGCGTACCGACGGAGATCACGCGCCAGCCCGCCGCCTCCAGGTCCGACCTGTCCAGCAGGTTCCGTCCATCGAACACCACGGGTGTCCTGACGCGCTCCGCGAGAGCTCGCCAGTCCGCGGCACGATAGTCCGGCCATTCCGTGGCGAGGACGACGAGATCCGCATCGGCAAACACGTCCTCCATCTTGGCCGTCCGAACGAGACCGTCCAGGCCGTCCGTGGCAGCTGCGCTGACCTTGGGATCATGTGCCCGGATCGTCGCGCCCCGCGCCAGCAGCTCCCTCGCGAGAGCGAGCGCAGGCGAGTAGCGCGTGTCGTCCGTACCGGCCTTGAAGGCGAGCCCCAGGAGCCCTATCCGCTGTCCCGCCAGGGGTCCGAGGACGCGCTCCAGGCGGGTCGCAATCCTGCCCGGACGCTCCACGTTCGACTGCGAGGCCGCGGCGAACGTGTGGATCGCAAGGTCCTGGCTGCGGCCCAGGCGAACCAGGTTGTCGAGCTCCTTCGGCAGGCACGACCCGCCAAAACCGATCCCGGGACGAAGGTAGGAGCTGCCGATCCGCGGATCCAGCCCGATCCCCTTCGTCACGGTGTCGATATCCCCGCCGTAGGCCTCGCACAGGTCCGCGATCTCGTTGACGAAGCTCAGCTTCATCGCGAGGTACGCGTTGGCGGCATTCTTGATCAGCTCCGCAGAGGCGAAGTCGCCGACGATCACCGGGGCGTCGATCCCGGCGTACAGCCGCTCGACCACCTCCGCCGCGGCCGTTCGCCGGCCCGTGCTCGTTCCAATGACGATCCGGTTGGGCCGGAGGAAGTCGTCGATCGCCGTGCCCTGGCGCAGGAACTCGGGGTTGGTGGCAACGCCGTCCATGTCCGCGCGTCCCAGCCACTCCGTGACGAGGTCCGTGGATCCCAGCGGCAACGTGCTGCGGATGACGACCACGGCGTCCGGGGCCCAGCGGCGGACCTCCGAGCACGCGGATCGGACCTGCGTGAGGTCGGCGCCACCCGCCGCGTCGAGGGGCGTGCCCACGCAGATGAGAATCGCGTCTGCGTCCTCCAGTGCCCGTCCTGGATCGCCGTCCACGCGCAGGTGGCCGTCCCGGACCATCGCCGCGAACAGATCCTGCAGCCCCGGCTCGTGGAACGGCACCTCGCCCCTGGCGAAGGAGCGGACACGTTCGGGGTCCACCTCGAGCAGGACCACGTTCGTGCCGCGCCTCGCCAGACCGGCGGCCGTGACGGTCCCGACGTAGCCGCCGCCGATAACACAGACGTTCACAGGTCCGACTCTAGCATCGCCCGCGGTCGGCTTCCCGGCAGCGCGACCCATTGAGGAGCGTGGCAGGATGAGCACCATGGACATTCAGGCTGGCGGTCGCGTCATGGTTACCGGCGGCGGCGGGTTCCTGGGTCGTCACGTGGTCACGCGCTTCGAGGCGGCCGGTGCGGAGGTCTTCGTGCCGCGCTCACGGGACTACGACCTCCGCACGATGGACGGCATCGACCGCGCCCTTGGCGACGCACGACCACAGATGGTTATCCACCTCGCGGCGGTTGTCGGCGGGATCGGGGCGAACCGGGAGAACCCGGGCCGGTTCTTCTATGAGAACGCGATCATGGGCATCCAGCTCATGGAGCAGGCGCGCCTCGCCGGTGTGGAG
>DATCGK010000013.1:0-3680 GCA_036508975.1 Candidatus Limnocylindrales bacterium | reverse complement strand
GGCCGTGTTCACGTCCCTCGTGTAGACCGAGGCCGACAGGCCGTACCGGACCCCATTGGCGGCCGCCATCGCCTCCGCGTAGCCATCGACGGGCACGACCGAGAGTACCGGGCCGAAGATCTCCTCCTGCGCGATGGTCGCCATCGGCCTGACGCCGGCGAAGATCGTCGGGACGAAGAAGTGGCCGTGCTCAAGGCCGGCGCCGGTCGCGCGCTCGCCGCCGGTGACCAGCTCGCCCTCCCTCCTGCCGATGGCGACGTACCGCTGCACCTTGTCCGCCGCGGCCGCGTTGACGAGCGGACCCACGTCGACGGACTCGTCCAGCCCCGAGCCCAACCTCAGCGCCGTCGTTCGCTGCGCCAGGCGGGCGACCAGGTCGTTCACGACGTGCCGGTCCACGATGACGCGGGAGCAGGCGGTGCAGCGCTGCCCGGTGGTCCCGAAGGCCGACCACAGGATCCCGTCCACGGCGAGGTCCAGGTCCGCATCCCGCAGGACGACCACCGCATTCTTGCCGCCCAGCTCCAGGCTCAGGCGCTTGAGACGCCGGCCGGCCCGCTCCGCGATCGTGCGCCCGGTGGCGGACGAGCCCGTGAACGAGATGATGCGGACGTCCGGGCTCTCGACGATGGCGTCGCCCACCTCCTGGCCGGACCCGGTGACCAGGTTCACGACCCCGGGCGGGAAGCCTGCCTCGTCCATCAGCTCCACCAGGAGCGTGGCGCAGTGCGGGGCGTCGCTCGACGGCTTGAACACCACGGTGTTCCCCGTGACGAGCGCTGGCATCATCTTCCAGCACGGGATGGCGATCGGGAAGTTCCAGGGCGTGACGATCCCCGCCACGCCGACGGGCTGGCGGATGCTCATCGCCCACTTGTCGGGCAGCTCCGACGGGACGGTGTCGCCGAACATCCGCCGACCCTCGCCCGCCATGAGAAACGCGATGTCGATGCCCTCCTGGACATCGCCGCTCGCCTCGGCCAGGACCTTGCCCATCTCGCGCGTCATCGCCCGGGCGAGGCGCTCCTTGTGCTCCGCCATGAGCGCCCCGAAGCGGTACAGGAGCTCGCCGCGCTTGGGGGCGGGGGTCGCCTTCCAGGCCGGGAGAGCGGTGTCGGCAGCGGTGATCGCCATGGCGACGTCCGCGGCCGTGCCGGCCTGGAACCGCCCGACGACGTCCCGTGTGTCCGCCGGATTGTCGCTTTCGAAGGTGTTCCCGGAGACGGACTCGACCCAGCGGCCGGCGATGAACAGGTGGTGGACGGCGGGGCTCTCGGGCATCATGGTCCTCGGAACAGCGGCTCGATACTCGCGACGATACCGCGCGCCAGCCTCGCCGTCCCCTCTCCCTGCTCCCCGGAGGTGGCCCCGGGGTGTCTCCCGTGCCATGTCCGCCCGGACCGGCGATCCCGCCGGCCAGCGTCCATCCACAGGGTCGCGCGTTAGACGGTCTACGAACAGGGTCGGAGGTCGCGTCAGACCCGCTCGACCGCCATCGCGACGGACCCCCCGCCGCCCAGGCAGAGCGTCGCGAGGCCGTATCGGCCGCCGCGCCTCTCGAGCTCATGGAGCAGCGTGGCCACGATGCGTGCGCCGCTCTCGCCGATCGGGTGGCCGAGCGCGATCGCGCCGCCGTTGACGTTCACCTTCGACCAGTCAAAGCCGAGCTCCCGGCCGTCGGCCAGCACCTGTGCCGCGAACGCCTCGTTGATCTCGACCAGGTCGTAGTCGGCCGGACCCAGGCCCGTCTTCGCCTCCAGCGCCCGCACACCCGCCACCGGCGCCAGGAACAGCCACCTCGGCGTGACCTCGGCCTGCGCGTAGCCCACGATCCGCGCCATGGGCTTGAGCCCGTGCGCCTCGACCGCGCGCTCGGACGCCACGACCACCGCCGCCGCACCATCCGTGATCCCCGGCGCATTGCCCGCTGTGACGGTCCCGACCGTGGCGCTCCCGCGGTCCTCGCCCGTCGGCAGCTCGAAGACCGGCGCCAGGCGACCCAGCGCCTCCGCGGTCGAATCGCGCCGCGGGCCTTCGTCGACCGTCACCACCGTCTCGCGGCCCTTCGCGTCACGGATCGTCACCGGGGCCATCTCCGCATCGAACCGGCCGGCGTCCTGCGCGGCGACGGCCTTGCGGTGACTGTCGAGCGCGAGCGAGTCCTGGTCCTCCCTGCTCACGCCGGCCCTGATGGCGACCCGCTCCGCGTGGGTGCCCATGTGACAGTCCTCGATCGCGCACCACAGCCCATCGAGGACCGCCGAATCGTCCAGGGCACCCTGCCCCAGCCGGTACCCGAAGCGCGCCTTGCGCAGCAGGAACGGCGCCTGGTTCATGGACTCCATGCCGCCCGCGACGTACAGGTCGCCGTCACCCGCGCGGATGCCGGCAGCGGCGAACATGATCGCCTTCAGGCCCGAGCCGCAGACGCGGTTGATCGTGGTGGCCGGGGTGGTGTCCGCGAGGCCCGCCCGCAGGAGGGCCTGGCGCGCCGGCGCCTGCCCCGACCCGGCTCCGAGCACCTGGCCCATGATGACCTCGTCGACCGTCGCGCCCTCTGCCAGGCCGGCGCGCGCGACCGCCGCACGGATCGCCGTGGCGCCCAGCTCCACCGCCGGGACCCCGGCGAGCGCCCCGCCGAACTTGCCGATGGGGGTGCGCGCGGCACTGACGAGGTAGACGTGGCCGTTGGGTCCGCTCGAGGTCTCCATGCGGCCAATCTACACCGGCACGCGGTGACCGCCGAGCGTGGCAGGCGCCCTACCTCGGGTAGGTGTGGAACCCGCGGCCCGTCTTCTGGCCCAGGTGCCCGGCAGCAACCAGGTCCTCCAGGACCCGGGGCGGCGCGAACTGCGGCTGGCCCAGGCCCTCGTGCAGGACCCGCATCACCCCGAGGCAGACGTCCAGGCCGATGAAGTCGGCCAGCTCCAGCGGGCCCATCGGGTGGTTGAGCCCCACCTTCGCGCCCGTGTCGATGTCCTCGGCCGTGCCCAGGCTCTCCTCGAATGCGCGCATCGCCTCCGCGAGCAGCGGCATCAGGATCCGGTTGACGATGAACCCCGGACGGTCCGCCGACACGATGACCTGCTTGCCCAGCTCCGCGGCGAGGGCCCGGACTGCCGCTTCCGTAGCGTCGTCGGTGGCGGAGCCGCGGATCAGCTCGATCAGCGGCATCACCGGCACCGGGCTGAAGAAGTGCATCCCGACGAAGCGGGAGCGCCGCGCCGCGCCCACCGCCGCCGCGAGCGTGTCGATCGAGATGGACGACGTGTTGGACGCGAACACGGCGTGCGCCGGGGCGATCTCGTCGAGCGCGGCCCACAGCACCGTCTTGACCGCGGCGTCCTCGATGACGGCCTCGACCACCAGGTCCGCACCGGCAGCACCGGCCAGGTCGTCGGTCGGGACGAGGACCGCCAGCACCGCCTCCCGGGCCTCCGGGGTGATCTTCCCCTTGGCCACGGCGCGATCGAGGTTGCCGGCAATGCGGTCGCGACCCGCGATGGCGCGCGCAAGGTCGGGCTCGTACAGCGTCACCCGCTTGCCGACGGCCGCGTGGACCTGGGCAATGCCGTGGCCCATGAGCCCGGCCCCGGCGACGAACACGCGCTCGACGTTCATCACGGCTCCTCGGTGCGGAGGGCGGCCAGCAGGCGGTCCGCGGCCGCGTAGGGATCGAT
>DATCGK010000012.1:0-5726 GCA_036508975.1 Candidatus Limnocylindrales bacterium | reverse complement strand
GCGGGCCACCCCTGCGTTCGGTCAATCAGATCCGTGACCACGTCCTGGTCGAGGGGCTGGTGGTAGGCCTCACGGAACAGGCGTTCCGCCTCCGGGACGGTGAAGCACAGTGCATCCCCGTCGATCCGGGAGACAGCGCCGCGGGACCGAATGTGCCCCAGCGGGAGCGACGGCGCGGTGCGGGCCGCGATCACCATCGAGAAGCTGGGGCCCGTCTGCTCGAGCAGCGCCCGCATGATTGGCTCCGTCTCGGGACTGCCATCGATGGCGTGGTAGTCGTCGAACAGCAGACTCATCCCATCCGGCAGGGACGAGGCGAACTCGCCGATCTCGCGTGCGATGCTCGCAGTCAGGTCGTCCCGAGAGGGGCCACCAGGGCCGAGGGCGAGCAGCAGGTCGTAGGTCTCCGGGGCAAAGGCCGGATCGATCTCCTGGCCCGTTGCCACGAGGTGCCGGATGAACGCGAGCCAGTCCCGGTCATCTGGCTCCAGCCGGTACCAGGCCATGGTGCGCCGGGCACGGCGTGCCCAGTCGGCGAGCAGGGTCGTCTTGCCGAAGCCCGCCTCCGCAATGACCAGGGCGACCCGGCCGCCGACCGCTCCGTCCAGCCAGTCGTTGAGGCGCTCGCGCGACAGGACGTCGTGCCGCAGCGGCGGCCGGTGGATCTTGACGGGCTGGATCGGCAGCGGGTTCATCCCGATCCGCCCGAGCGGACCCGCGAGGAGCATCGAACCGGCCATCCCAGGCCCGACTGCGACGAGTCCATGCCCCTCGTGCCCAGCTATCGACGGTCTCGGCCGGGATCTCCTGCCGGTGACCGTGCCACCTGAGAGTGCGAACGATACAGAGTCTTCCCCGGCACCGACAGCCTCCGACTCCACCGGGCGTGCGGGGACGACGGGAGAAGAGGCGGTACGGGAGGTCCGGGCCCGGGGACGGTCCTGACCCTGGGTGGTCGCAGGCATGCCGGAGATGGTGCCTGGCGCCGCTCACCCGCGGCTTATGCGGAGATCAGCCCTCGTACTCGAAGCCGATCTTGAGCTGGACCTCGTACTGGACGATCTCGCCGTCCTCGATCTGGGCGGTGGACTTCACCACCTCGATGGTGCGGATGTTGCGCACGGTCTTCGAGGCAGTCGCCACGGCCTGGCGCGCGGCGTCACTCCACGATCGGGGGCTCGTCCCGACCATCTCCCTGATGATGATCACGCCCACTGGGCTCCTCCTGGTGGCTCAAGCTGACCCAGCATAGGGCGCACGGCCTCGGAGCGTTGCCCCGGCTGCCTTGCCGCGTTGCCCCGGCTGCCTTGCCGCGTTGCTCCGGCTGCCTTGCCGCGTTGCTCCGGCTGCCCCGGGAGCTTTGCACCGGCTCCCCGCCCGCCGACGCCGCCCTGCTACGGTTCGCGGATGACGAAGCCTCGCAAGCTCCTGATCGACACCGACACGGCCTCCGACGACGCCGTCGCCCTGCTGATGGCGCTCCGCGACCCGGGGGTCGAGGTGCTCGCGATCACGGTCGTCGCCGGCAACGTGCCGCTGGACCAGGCTGTCCAGAACGCGCTCTACACCGTGGAGCTGGCCGGCTCGTCGGTGCCCGTGTACGTAGGTTGCGCCGCCCCTCTGATCGAGCCGCTGCACACCGCGCAGGTCGTGCACGGCCAGGACGGTATGGGTGACATCGGCCTGCCGGTGCACGGTCGCGCCCCGGCCGACGGACACGCGGTGGACGTCCTGGCGCGCCTCATCGGTGAGCACTTGGAGGGCGAGCTGACCCTGGTCACGCTGGGCCCCCTCACCAACATCGCCGTGTTGTTCGCGCGCCATCCCGGGTACGCGACCCGCCTGCGGGAGATCGTGATGATGGGCGGCACCGGCGATGGGGTGGGGAACATCACCGCAGCAGCCGAGTTCAACATCTGGGTCGATCCGGAAGCCGCCGCGATCGTCTTCGGCTCCGGCGCGTGGCTGGTCATGGTCGGCTGGGACATCTCCCGCAAGTACGCGACCTTCGACGCGGCCGCCTCGGCCGACCTGCGCACGGCCGGACGTCTGGGCGACTTCGCCGTGGACATCCAGGCGGTCCTGACGGAGTTCGCGCTCACGGCAACCGGCCTGGCTAGCTTCGACCTGCCGGACCCGATCGCGATGGCGGTGGCGCTGGACCCGGCCGTGGCGACCGATACGCGCCACCTCAACGTGGTGGTGGAGACCCGCGGCGAGTACACGCGTGGAGCCACCGTGGTGGATCACACCGGGTACACGGACCGCCCCCGCAACGTCCAAGTGGTGCTGGAGGCGTCGCGAGAGCGGTTCGTCGAGCTGCTGAAGGCCCGCCTGCGCGAGTGAGTACTAGCGCCCGCCTGCGCGAGGACTGGCGCGGGCTCCCGGGGACGAGGGGCGAGTCAGGCCGACGTGGCGGGCGAGGACGTCACCCCGGCCCGGACCTTGTCGAAGCAGCTGCTGCAGTAGACCGGGCGGTCGGTCCGAGGCTCAAACGGGACCATCGCCTGCCCACCGCATCCGTTGCAGACGGCGGCGTGGTACTGGCGGCTGCCGGTGGACGCGGTGGCCCGGGTCCGCTTCGCCGCCGCCCGACAGGTTGGGCAGCGCTGCGGCTCGTTGGTCAGGCCCTTGCTGGCGAAGAACGCCTGCTCGCCTGACGAGAACAGGAACGACTCGCCGCAGTCGCGGCAGGTCAGCGACCGATCCTCGAACACCCCTCGACCCCTCCCAGGTGACGCAGGTCGCACCCGATCCCGACGCGGGACCGGCACGGGCATGTCGCCGGGATCACGCGGAGCCGGAGCGGGCACGGGCCCGGAACTCTTGGGCGGAGAATACGCGCGGCGTCAAGAGCGTCCGGCGGATCGTGTCGTTCCGGCGGATCGGGTCCGGGTCTGGCGGATCGTGTTCGGGCGAAGCCGGCGTGCAGGGCGCGCGCGACAGGGGACCGCGGAACCGGACGGGACGCGCCCGCGTCTCGGGCTCCATGTCGACACGTGTGCGCCTGCCCACGGCCCTCCTCGCCATCGCGATGACGCTCACCGCGTGCAGCGCCACGACCCCCGGGACGGCTCAGCCATCCGCTGTGCCCCCGACGACGGCGCCTGCCGCCACGCCGGAGGGGCTCGCGCACCCGACCGGCGCAACCGAGATCGTCCTTCGGTTCGACGAGGCCGGTGGCTTCGTCCCGATGGAGTGGATGGCGGCACACGTGCCCTACTTCACGCTCTACGGCGATGGGCGAGTGGTGTTCGTCAGCACGTCGCCGATCGTCCAGCCGACGCCCGAAGGAGCGACCACCGGCATGCCGATCCGGACGGCCGTCCTCACGGAGCGGCAGGTCCAGGACCTGGTGCTGTTCGCGCTGCGTGATGGCGGTCTTGGTGCCGCCAGGACGGACTACCCGAACCAGAACGTGGCCGATGCGCCGACCACGGTGTTCGAGATTCACGCGGACGGTGACTCGAAGACCGTCTCGATCATGGCCCTCGGCATGGATGGAGAGCTGGGCTCCGACACGGCCATCATGGCCGCCTTCAGCAAGCTCGCCGGGCTGCTCCGCGACTTCGACAGGGGCGGTTCCCTCGGCAGCGCACCGTACGTGCCGACCGCCTATCGCGCCGTGCTCGCCGACGTGTCGGGCACGCAGGGCGTCAGGGTCCGCGAGTGGCCGTGGGCTGATCTCGCCCCGACCGATTTCAGGCTTCCGGCCGACCCGGACGTGCTGCAGCTGCAGACCCGGGTGCTGACACCCGTCCAGGCCCTGGCCATCGGCGTGGACGGCTTCGAGAACGGGATTGCGGGTGGCGTCTACCTGCGCGGTCCCGACGGGGCACCGTATTCGCTGGTGCTGCGGCCGCTGCTGCCGGACGAGGACGCGTAGAACGGCGCGTCAGCCGACGTTCGCGAACCGCTCCCCGGCGTAGCTGACGAAGCGCGTCTGCGCCTTCTTAAACCAGAGGTCGATCTCGCCGGTCGGGCCGTTGCGGTGCTTGGACAGCTTCAGCTTCACGACCTCGCCGTCGGTCTGCTGGTCGTCCGACCCGCGCTCCTTCTCGCGCCACAGGAACATCACGAGGTCCGCGTCCTGCTCGATGGAGCCCGACTCCCGGAGATCCGAGAGGCGCGGCTCCTTCGACTCGCGCATCTCCGGCTGGCGCGACAGCTGGCTGAGGGCGATCACGGGGATCTTCAGCTCGCGGGCGAGGGCCTTGAGCCCGCGCGAGATCTCCGAGACCTCCTGCACGCGGTTGGCATCACGGGTGGTGGTGGAGGACTGCATGAGCTGCAGGTAGTCCACGATGATGAGGTCCACGCCCACCTCGGCCTGCAGGCGCCGGGCCTTCGTGCGCAGCTCCATCGTGGTGATCGTTGGCGTGTCGTCGATGAAGATGGGCGCCTCGGACAGGGAGTTCATCGCCGGGGCGATGCGGGCGAAGTCCAGCTCCTCGAGGAAGCCGGTCCGCAGCCGCTGCGAGTCGATGTTGGAGACCGACGACAGGAGCCGCAGCACGAGCTGCTCCTTGCTCATCTCGAGGCTGAAGTAGCCGACGGACTTGCGATCCTTCACGGCCGCGTGCTCCGCGATGTTGAGCGCGAAGCTGGTCTTGCCCACCGACGGCCGGGCCGCGAGGATCACGAGGTCGCTCTTCTGGAGCCCGGTCGTGAGGGTGTCCAGGTCCCCGAAGCCGGTGCGGATGCCGCTGATCTCGCCCCGGTGTGCGTGGAGATAGTCCAGCCGGTCGTAGGCGTCGTGCAGCAGGCTCTTGAGCGGGGAGAAGCCGGCACCGATCCGGCGCTGGCTGACGGCGAACAGCTCCGACTCCGCCCGGTCGATCGCCTCCTGGATCTCCGCCGGATCCTCGTAGCCGATGCCGGCGATCTTGCCGGCCGCGCCGATCAGGTTCCGCAGCAGCGACTTCCGCTCCACGATCCGCGCGTACTGGGCCGCGTGGACGGCCGTCGGCGTTGAGTTGGACAGGGTGCCGAGGTAGGCGCGGCCACCCACCGCCTCGAGGTCACCCGTGCGCTCCAGCGCCTCCGACACGGTCACGATGTCGATCGGCTCCCGGCGCTCCGAGAGATCCAGCATCACGGCGTAGATGCGGCCGTGGGCCTGGCGGTAGAAGTCCTCGGGCTTGAGGAAGTCCGCGATCTCGATCATCGTGTCGCGGTCGATGAGGATGGCACCGAGCACGGACTGCTCGGCCTCGATGGATTGCGGCGGAAGACGGTCGATCATGCGGTCCAGAATCTGCGCGGATGGGGTGACAGGTTCACTGTCACGGACAACGCGTGCCCCGTGAAGACGCTTATCCCCGAGTCGCCGTGCGACTTGGCCGGATGTGTGGACGAGGTGTGGACGAAATGGCTTTGAGCCGTTGATCGCCCGCTCCTGCGGCCGCCGTCAGGCGCGCCGAGGCGAAGGCGACGCCTGAGCACCGCAACGAACGCACATCGGCGTGCGTGAGCGATGAGCGCAAGGCGGCAACGCGCGCATCGGCCGCATCGGCCGCATCACGGCGGCCCGATCAGTCGAGACGACGGATCACACCGATCAGCTTCCCCTGGATCCGCACCGAGGGGTAGAACTGCGGCGGGTAGTCCGGGTTGGCTGGCTGGAGGCGGACGCGGTCCTTCTCCCGGAAGAACCGCTTGAGCGTGACCGCGTTCTCTTCGACCTGGGCCACGACGATGTCGCCGTCCCGGGCCGTCTCCTGGGG
>DATCGK010000011.1:0-29262 GCA_036508975.1 Candidatus Limnocylindrales bacterium | reverse complement strand
CGGGGTGCAGGGAGCGATGCGCACGATGATGGAGGTTCTTCGGATGTGTCGCCAGCCGCTTTGGGTTACGGTTCGACTGCAAGGGCACCGTCCCGGTACCTCACTGCAACCGACGAAAGTTGCGATGGCGCCTACGCTTGTGGGGTGACCCCGATGTCCAGCGAAGACGGCGAACCGGCGACCCCGACCATCGCCGAGACGAGCGCTCCGGCCGCCGTGACCCCGACCACCGCCGAGACGAGCGCTCCCGCGAGCGACGACCCGGTCGCCCAGCTCCGGTTCCTCCACGAGATCCTCCGGCTCGCGACGACCGCCCGCACCTGGGAGGAGCTCCTCGAGTCTGTGGTGGACGGCACGCGGGACGCGCTCAACGCCAGCGTCTCGTCGCTCTATCTCCTCGACCGCAGCGGTCTCCAGCTGACGCTGGCCGCCACCACGGGGCTCGATCGCCACCACATCGGTCGCGTCGTCGTCCCGTTCGGGGAGGGCATCACCGGGCGTGTGGCAGCGTCGCGGGAGCCCATCGCGGTCGCGGACATCGCGGAGGACCCGCGGTTCCTCTGGGTGCGTGGGCTGGACCAGCGGCGCTTCGTCGCTTCGATGCTCTCCGTCCCGCTGACCTGGCGTGACCAGGTGGTGGGGGTCCTCAACGTCCAGACCGAGACGCGTCGCGACTTCAGCCCGGCCGATGCCGCCCAGCTCTCGGCCATCGCCGACCTCCTGGCGGGCATCGTGGAGAAGGGCCGGCTCCAGCGCGAGGCCGAGACTCAGGTCGTCCAGCTGCGCGCCCTGGACCAGGCACGGTCCGAGCTGATCGCCCTCGTCACCCACGAGCTCCGGACCCCGCTGGCCGTGGTCCGCGCCTATGCGGACCTTCTCGCCGAGGAGCCGCCGCTCGACGGGCGCGCCTCGCGAGACCCCGGGCGCCGCGCCACGCGGGCCTCGTGGCACCAGGGCACGGTGGACCAGGTCGAGCGGCTTGACCGCCTGGTGGACACCATCCTGGAGTCCGTGCGCGTGGTGCCGGACCAGCCGGCGCAGCTGGAGCCCTTGGACCTCGGGGCGATCGTCGCGGATGTGGTGGGGGAGCTGGCACCGTTGCTGAACCGGCACCCGGCGGCCATCGCTCCCTCGGGGCGGCTGTACGTGCTGGCCGACCCGGCACGCCTCCGGCAGGTCCTGGAGCACCTCCTGGAGAACGCCGTGAAGTACGCTCCGCCCGATACGCGGGTGGAGCTGGCGTGGACGCTCGCCGAGGGTGTCGTCCACCTCGCGGTCACCGACGAGGGCCCCGGCATCCCGCCCGAGTGGAGGGAGCAGATCTTCGAACCGTATGCCAGGCGGCAGACGCTGACGGCGCGGGGGTCCGGCATCGGGCTCTACGCGGCGCGGCGGCTGGCCGAATCCATGGGCGGACGACTGTGGTGTGAGCCTGCACCTGCCGGAGGAGCACGTTTCGTGCTCGCCCTCCCGGCCGCCGTCGCCGTCTGATCGCAAGCAAGTGAGGTAGGACGAGGTGCCCGGCATGAGACCCCTGCGGATCCTGGTGGTGGACGACGACCCGGCGATGGTCGGGGCCATCACGGCCCTGGTCGGAACCGAAGGCCACCAGGTCATCACGGCGTACGACGGGCTCACGGCCGTCAAGCGCTACCGCGAGGAGCGGCCCGACCTCGTCCTGCTGGATCTCGCGATGCCGGGCCCGGACGGGTTCACCGTCATCGGCCAGATGCGTGCGTCGGGGAACGTGCCCGTGCTCGTGGTCTCCGGTGAAAGCTCCGAGGCGGCCAAGGTCAAGGCGCTGGGCATCGGCGCGGACGACTACCTGGTCAAGCCCTTCGGCAAGCAGGAACTGCTGGCCCGGATCTCCGCGGTCATGCGCCGCGTGGACCTCGCCGGGACCGGCCGGGGTGGCGGGGCCGGCGAGAGCGCCCAGGGCATCCTCTCCGCCGGATCGTTGACGCTGGAGCCCGCGCGCCACGAGGCGAAGGTGGGGGCCATCGGCCTGAGCCTCACGCCCACCGAGTTCCGGCTGCTCGAGGCGCTCGTGCGCGCCGGAGGCGACCTCGTGCCGCATCACCGCCTGGCCCGCGCCGGGTGGCCCGCGGAGCCGGATCCCGACCTGCTGTGGCTCAAGCCGCATCTCGCGCGCCTGCGCTCGAAGCTCGAGGCCGTCGGCGGTCCACGCATCGTCGCGGTCCGTTCGGTCGGCTACCGCATCGAGGCGGACGAGCCCGCCTGACGTCCGGGGCGTCGGCTCGCTCCGGGGCGGCGGCTCGTGGTTGTCCGGCCCCCCGGTCCCGGCACCCCGGGGTCCCGCCCCTAGTCCCGCAGCGCCGCGGTCGTCGCGAGGGCGATCGCGGTGTCCTTCGCCTGTGCCCCGACCTTGAACTTTCCGTGCGCCCCGCTCACCCATACCTCGTACAGGCCGGGCGCGGGCTGGACCAGGAAGGCCTCGGAGCCGATCCCGGTGAGGGCCTCCGGCGGCGCGATCATGGACGCCTCTGTCCGAGTGGCGTACTCGGTCTCGTCCATCAGCGAGACGGCGACGCCGACCACGCTCGGCGTGCTGCCGAACGTGACGAGGTACTGGCAGACGACCGCCTTGCCGTTGGCGTCCTTCTGCGTGTCGGTGCTGTCGAACGTCGCCGCACCCTGAGGGTAGGTGGCGGCCTCGATTCCGGCTTGGCCGCCGTCTGCCGGCTTGGCCTGGTCGGCCGAGCCCCTACTTCACGGCGCCGGCGACGAGCCCCCGGACGAAATACCGCTGACCGAACAGGAACAGCAGCAGGATCGGCAGCGCCCCCAGGAACATCCCCGCCATGACCAGCGGCTCGTTGACCGCGAAACGGCCCCGCAGCGTCGTCAGGCCGGCCATCAGGGTCCGCAGCTTGTCGTCCTGGAGGAACACGAGGGCGATCAGGAGCTCGTTCCAGACCCACATCGCGTTGACCACGATGAGGGTGACGAACCCGGGGCCGGAGAGCGGCACGACGATGCTCCACAGGATGCGGAGCGTGGAGGCCCCGTCGATCCGGGCAGCCTCGAAGATCTCGGCGGGAAGCGTCTTGAAGAAGCTCGAGAGCATGTAGACCGAGAACGGCACCAGCATGCCGGTGTAGATCAGGACGACACCCTGGTACGTGTTCGTCAAGCCCAGCGGCTGAAGCCCGAGGAAGAGCGGCAGGATCAGCACGGCGGGCGGGATCACCATCAGGGCCACCAGCACCCGCAGCAGGAGCGTCCGGCCTCGGAACTGGAGGCGCGCGATCGCGTAGGCGGCCAGCGTTGAGACGACGGTGGCTGCGACGACCGAGGCCGTCGTGACGATGACGCTGTTCATGAACCAGATCGGGATCCGGCCGTCCTGGAGGAGCGCGGCGTAGTTTTCCAGCGTGGGAGGCAGCGGCAGACCGAACTGGTCGGTCATCCAGGCCTGCCGCGTCTTGAGGCTCGTCTCGATCATGTAGTAGACGGGGTAGATGGCCGCGACCGCCAGCGACAGCATCAGCACCTGCTTGAACAGGGCCGAGGGCGAGACGAGCCGGCGCACGGTGCCTACTCCTCGCCCGTGTCGCTCTCGTCACCGCGGACGAGCATCTGCACCACGATCAGGACGCTGGTGGCCACCAGCAGCAGCACCGCGACCGCCGAGGCGATCCCGATGGCCCGATACGCGAAGGCGTATTTCCAGATGTACAGCTCCAGCACGGAGGATGCGAACGCCGGCCCGCCACCGGTCATCGAGTAGACGTAGGCGAAGACCCAGCTGAGCATCGTGATCAGCTCGATCACCACGAAGAAGCTGATGACCGTCCGCAGCTGCGGGACGGTGATGTACCGGAGGCGGGCCCACCAGCCGGCGCCGTCGATCATCGCCGCCTCGTACAGCTCCTCCCGGATCGAGGCCATCCTGGCAAGGAAGAGCATGACCCCGAACCCGAGCTCGCGGTAGATGATCACGGACAGGATCGACGGCATCACCAGCTTCGGGCTGCCGAGCCAGTCCTGGGCGAGGCCGTCCAGCCCAACGGCCCGGAGGACCTCGTTGACCACGCCGTTGTAGCCGTAGAGGTAGGTGAACGTCACCGCGATGACCGGCACCGCCAGGATGTAGGGCGTGAAGACGAGCGTCCGGTACAGGCGCCAGCCGCGGATCTGGTCGAACAGGATCACGGCCACCACCAGCGCCACCACCGTCATGATCGGGACGCCGAACAGCAGGAAGACGTTGTTCCCGGCCGACTTCCAGAAGACCGGGTCATCGATGACGAACCCGTAGTTGGCCAGCCCGACCGATGTCCCTCGCGCGGCCGTGGGGCTCAGGAAGCTGTCGATGAAGACGCGAACGATCGGGTAGGCGTAGATCAGGATGATGAGCGCGACGGCCGGCGCCACGAGGAGATACGGCGTCACGTCCAGGTGGCGCCGTCGCCGAATGGCTGCTGTCATCGCGCTCATCGATCGTGGCCGGGGACGGCCTGCGTGGTCGTCCCCGGGATTGTCCTCCTACTTGACCAGCTGCTGCCAGTTGGCGAGCTCGTCCGGGTGCGCGCTCCGCCACGTCGCGGCGGAGCGCTCCCAGAGCTGGCCGGCGTCCGCCGGCGTGCCCGAGCCGGAGAAGATCATCTGCCCGGCCGGCAGGTCAGCGTCGCCGTCGATCTGCGGCGGGATCCAGTTCTCGAGCCAGACCTGCGGCCCGGTCGTCTCGGCCTTGGCCATCGTCTGGAGCTGCGGGGCGGTGACGAGCGTTGCATCGAAGCGGTCGTCCGCCGCGACGACGCCCGTCGCCTTGTACCAGGCCGTCAGCCGATCGGGAGTGTGCATGAACTGGAGGAAGTCGGCAGCGTCCTGCGGATGCGCCGACCAACTCGTCACGAAGTGGGAGATCGACTGGGTGGCGTTCCCGGCGTCGGCCAGGGTCCCGGTCCCCAGCTTCGGCGGCCGCATGACGCCCACCTTGGCAGCACCGAGGTCCTTGATCGCCGTCGCGAGCATGCCATCGGACGTGAAGGTCATAGCGCCCTTGCCCTGCCCGAAGAGGCGGACGCCCTGGTCGAGGTCAAGCGACATGACGTCGTTGTTGACGTAGCCCGCCTTGACGTAGTTGTCCAGGTTCGTGTACCAGCCCGTGTACTTGGGATCCGTGAACGGCACGGTACCGACGACTGCCTGCGCGAGCTCCTGGACCGAGTTGAGCTGCTGCCCGCCGATGTTGGCGAACCACCAGGCGCCGAGGTAGCCGTTCTTGTCGCCACCCACGAACGGGGTGATCCCGGCCGCCTTGAGCTTTGCGGACGCGGCGATGAACTCGTCCCACGTCCAGCGGTCGCCGGTGGGGGGCGTCACCCCGGCCTTCGCGAACAGCTCGGTGTTGTAGGCCAGGCCGATGCCCAGCAGGTACTGCGGCATGGCCCAGACCTTGCCGTTGTAGGTGTTCTCGTTGGTGTTGAGCCAGTGGCTCATCTCCGCGGCCGGGACGAGATCGCTGATCGGGGCGACCGAATCCGACCAGACGAAGCTCAGAACCGGGCCCGTGGCCCACTGGGAGGCGATGTCGGGGCCGCTCTTGGAGGCCGCGGCCGTCTGGAACGCGCTGATCAGGGTGTCCGTTCCCTGGGGAACCACGTTGATCGTGACGTTGGGCTTGACCGCCTTGTACGCGGCCACCGTGTCGGTCATCCACTGGTTGGCACCCGGGGCATCGGACTCCGCCCAGTACCAGAACTCGAGCGAGACGGGCTCGGTCGAGGCCGGGGTCGGCGCGGCCGCGCTCGGGGCAGCGGCGCTCGGGGCGGCCGCGCTCGGGGCGGCCGCGGTGGCAGCCGCCGGGGTTGCTGCCGCGGTGGGCGCCGTCGTGGGCGTCGAGCCCCCGCAGGCGACGACGATGAGCGACGAGACGACCGCAAGGCCGCCAAGTCGTGCCAGAGACCTGTACATCAGCTTTCCTCCTCCTGTGTTCACTCTGCGCGGAGTCGCGATCTTCGTGGTGTGACGATGTGCATCGGCTCCCTACTCATAGCGGCCAGACTCCAGGCCGGCCTCGAATAGCGCGGCGACGTTCTCGGGTGGCACCTCCGGCCCGATGTTGTGCACCGAGGCGAACAGGAACCCGCCGCCCGGGGCCAGCGTGGCGACGTTCTCCCGCACCTTCCGGCGGATGGCTTCGGGGGTGTTGAAGCTGAGCAACTCGTTCTCCAGGGTGCCGCCGAAGAACCCGAGGTCCTTGCCGAACTCCCGCTTGAGGCGGTCCAGGTCCATCCCGCGAGCGGTGTACTGCACTGGGTTGAGGCCCTCCACCCCGGCCTCGATGAGGTCGGGGATCAGGTCGTAGATTGCGCCATCGGAGTGCATGTAGACACGCACGTCCGCGAGGCTGTGGATATGGTCGATCAGGCGCTTGAGCAGGGGCTTGAAGATCGAGCGGAAGGTCTGCGGCGAGAAGAGCAGGCCCTGCTGGCTGCCCAGGTCGTCGCTCACGACCACGATCTGGGCGTACGGGGCCGCCTCCTCGAGCAGCAGCGTGTAGAACGGGATGTGATGCTCCTCCAGCACCCGCTCGGCAACGGCCCGGGCGTAGTCCGGGTCCAGGGCCAGGTCCATCAGGTAGCTCTCGGTGCCGCGCAGGCTGCTGCTGGTCTCGTAGATGCCCCATGGACCATCCACGCCCAGACCGTAGCCCTGTGCATAGAGGCGTTCGGCCTTGCGGCGCAGGCCCGTCACCCGCTTCGGGGAGAGATCGGGGAAGCGGTAGGCCCGCAGCTCCTCCATGGTCCCTTCCGGCAGCGGGTGGCTGGTCTGGTTCAAGAAGCCTCCCCCGGCGACGAAGCCCCGGCCGAAGTCGTCGACACAGGACTGGCGGTCCTCGCTCCAGCCCGCATCCCCTTCGTGCGGGAGCAGCCAGAGCAGGTCGGTGTCGAAGTGGTCCAGGATCTTCGGGTCCGGCTCCACGATCTGCAGGATGCGGTCGAACACCGGGGCTTCCCGCTCCGCGGTCAGCTCGAGGTATCGGAGCAGGTTCGCGTGCGCTTCGCGGTGGAGCGAGCACGACGGTCCACCGATCGTGAGCGGGATCCGGTCGGCCTGTTCGTGGTTCAGGGCGGCCAGGGTGCGCCTGCGATGGAGGTCGTCGCTCAAGGTCAGACTCCCACGATGTGGGTGAGACCCTGGCTGTGATAGCGCTCGGTCCAGGACGGCCGGTCCGGGGTCGCGCCGCGAAGACCGGCGAGGACATAGGCGAGCAGCGCCACCGGCGGAACCACGGTCAGCGGGGCGAACCGCTCGTCCACGTCCGCGGGGACGACCAGGAGGCGGGAGTCGGGGACCGCCCGGCTGGGGGCGACCTCGATGATCCGGGCGCCCCACTCGCGGCAGTGGCGGACGACGTCATCGGTCGCGGCGCGCGCGGGTCCGTCGGGCGCGAGCGAGACGACCACGGTCCGGGGGCCGACGATCGTCGCCGACCCGGACGCCATCTCCCACGTCTCCGAGGCCTCGGCGTGGACGAGGGCCATCTCCTTGAGCTTGAGCGCCGCCTCGAGGGCGGCCGGGTAGGCAAGGCCACCACCCACGACGAAGATGTGCTCCGCGTCGGCGATCTCGGCAGCGATCGCCTCGACGGCCGGCCAGGCGTCGGCAACCGCCTGCTCGGCGTGGTCGGCCGCCCGGCGGAGGGCCGCGGTCACCTCGGCCAGGGGCTCGTCACCGAGGACCGCCCCGAGCAGGAGGATGGTCGCCGCCAGGGTCGACGAGAAGGTCTTCGTCATCACCGGCGCACCGCTCGCGCCGCCGGCCGAGAGGATCACGTGGTCCGCGATGCGGGTGAGGCTGGACCCGGGCACGTGCACGATGCCGACCGTCGGGATCGTGCCGCGCACCTTCTCGAACACGCCCAGGACGTCACGGAACTCGCCGGAGGCCGAGATCCCGACGATCGCGTCGCCCGGCCCAAGCCGCGGCCGGAAGGTCCGGAAGTCGCCGGCCGTCACCGGGATCGCGATGGGATCGTCCGGTCCGGCCAGGCGTCGGGCGAGGCCGGCCGCGTGGAGGCTGGAGTGGTACGAGGTCCCGTTGCCGATCACCCAGATCCGCCTGACGCCCTGGGCGCGCAGCACGCCGGCGATGGCTCGCGCGCCCGCCTCGGCCGCGTCCACGGTGGCCCGGATCGCGGCGGGTCCCTCGAGGATCTCGCTGGGTACGGTCCCTTCGATCGGCACGGTTCCTCCAGTCGCCCCGGGGCGACGATGGCTCGCCCTCAGGCGATGATGGCTCGCCCTCAGGCGATGATGACCCGGATGTCGCGCGCGGTGAGGTCCTCGACGACCTCGGGCCGCACGCCGCTGTCGGTGACGATGACGTCGACCCCGTCCAGGCCGAACACGAGCGCTGGGGCGACGAGATCGAACTTGCCGGAGTCGGCCATGACCACGACCGAGGTCGCCATCGTGCGGAGCGCCCGGTCGGTCAGGATCTCGGGCATGTAGTCGTTCATGAGCCCGCGCTCGAGGCTGATCGCGCCGATGCCCATGAACAGGGTGTCGGCGCGCATCTCCCGGCACGCCTGCTCGGTCAGGTGCCCCAGGAGGCTGTGCATCCGCGGGCGGATGACACCGCCCAGGACGACGAGCTGGATCCCCTCGCAGTCGAGAAGGACCAGGGTGACGTCGATGGAGTTGGTGATCACCGTGAGCTCGCGCCGATCGACCAGCCGCCGGGCGAACTCCACGGCCGTGCTGCCGCTCGTGATGGCGATGGTCTGTCCGTCGCGAACCAGCTCCGCCGCGGCTGCGGCCACGCGTCGCTTCTCGGCGCGAGCACGGGTTCCCTGGGGGGTTGCGCCCTGGACCTGTCGTTCCACCAGGGTGGCGCCGCCGTACGTCCGCACGAGCCGGCCCTCGCCGGCTAGGCGCTGCAGGTCGCGCCGGATGGTGGAGGGCCCGACGCCCATCTCGCGGCTCAACGCCGCCACCGACGTGGTGCCATTGGCACGCACGAAGCCGATGAGGCGCTCGTCGCGGTCGCGGTCGGTCACGCGCATATCGTGGCAAGGTCGTGCGCAATCTGTCAAGGGAATTGCGGATTATGCGCGGCTTCGGCATGTTGATGCGCACACTGCGCTTGTCGGCGCACATGCTGCGTTGTAAAGTTCGGGTGCACGCAGATGGATCGCAAGCCTTCCACGTCCTCGTACCGGAGACCCCCGTGACCTGTGATCTCGACGCACGACGGGGCCATCGGCTGACGATCGCGCGAACCCCGGCTGGCCGCCGCTGCGGCCGGTGCGTCGGGTGCGTCGGGTGCTGAGCATGTCCAACCCGGCCAGGGACGTCGACATCCTCGTCGTGGGCGAGATCAACCCGGACATCGTCGTCTCCGACCCCGATCCCGTCCCGGTCTTCGACGAGGTCGAACGGGTCATCGAATCGGTGCACATGACGGTCGGCAGCTCGTCGGCGATCTTCGCCTGCGGGGCCGCGCGCCTCGACCTGCGGGTCGCGTACTACGGCGTCGTCGGGGACGACGCGTTCGGCCGCTTCATGCTGGACGCGATGCGTGCGCGAGGGATCGACGTCTCGGCCTGCCCGGTGGATCCTGCCCAGCGGACCGGTTCGACGGTCATCCTCACCAGCGGCCGGGACCGCGCCATCCTCACCGAGATGGGCGCGATCGGGGCGATGGACGTGGACGCCATCCCGGGGTCGCTGATCTCGCGGGCACGCCACATCCACTCGGGATGCTTCTACCTCCAGGAGACGAGCCGCGATCGGCTGCCGGGCTTCTTCGCATCGGCTCGAGCCCGTGGGATCACGACATCCTTCGACACGAACTGGGATCCGAGCGGGACCTGGGACGGCGGGGTGGCGGACATGCTCCGTGCGTGCGACGTCTTCTTCCCCAACGCGACCGAGGCGCGCCGGATCGCCCGCCTGGATGAGGTCGAGGAGGCCGCGCGAGCTCTTGCACGGATCGGCGCCGAAGGGCGGACCGACGGCGGTCCCATCGTCGCGGTCAAGCTCGGCGCCGCCGGAGCCCTCGCCGGTCGCGCCGATGGGGCGATCGTCCGCGTCCCGGCCCTGCGCGTCGAACCGCTCGACACGACCGGTGCCGGCGACTCGTTCAACGCGGGCTTCCTGCGTGCCTGGCTCGACGGGTCCGACCTCCACGAGTGCCTCCGTTGGGGCGCAGTGTCGGGCGCGCTCTCGACGCAGCGGCTGGGCGGGATCGACGGGCAGCCAACGATGGACGAAGCCCTGGCAGCGCTGGAGGGATGGGTGCGATGACCTGGTGGGCCCACGAGGCCGGCGGCCGGGACGCAACGTCGCAGTTGCTGGACCTCGCCCGTGCGAACCGGGCCGGCGAGCGGGTCGGCATCTACTCGGTCTGCTCCGCGGACCGGTCCGTCCTCCAGGCCGCGATGATCCAGGCCCAGCGTGACGGCGTCATCGTCCTGATCGAGGCCACCAGCAACCAGGTCAACCAGCTCGGCGGGTACACCGGGATGACGCCGCCCGAGTTCCGCTCGTTCGTCCACTCGATCGCGGCCGACGTCGACCTGCCGCCGGCACGCATCGTGCTGGGTGGCGATCACCTCGGGCCGCATGTCTGGAGATCCCAGCGGAGCGACGCTGCGATGGGACTGGCGCGCGACCTCGTGCGCGACTACGTCCTGGCTGGGTTCACGAAGATCCACCTCGACGCCAGCATGCGGCTGGCCGACGATCCGTCGGATCGCCCACTCGACGAGGCGACGGTCGCCGAGCGCGCCGCAGACCTGTGCGCCGTCGCAGAGCAGGCGGCGGCGCTCCTGCCCGCGGCCGCCCCACGCCCGGTCTACGTCGTGGGCAGCGAGGTCCCCATCCCGGGTGGCGAGCTGGCCGATTCGGCCGCCCCGGCCGTGACCGGCGTCGACGCCGTCGAGCGAACGCTGGACGAAACGCGCCGGGCGTTCACCAGGCACGGCGTCGGAGACGCCCTCGAGCGCGTCCTCGCGCTCGTCACGCAGCCCGGCGTGGAGTTCGGCGACGCGGTGGTCTTCGAGTACGACGAACGTGCCGCCGCGGCGCTCGCGTCCCGGACGCCGGACCGGGTGCCGCTTATCTACGAGGCGCATTCCACGGACTACCAGACGGAGGACGCCCTGGGCCGGATGGTCCGCGACCACTTTGCGGTCCTCAAGGTTGGTCCCGGGCTCACCTTCGCGCTCCGGGAGGTGCTGTTCGCGCTCGAGGCGATCGAGGGCGAGTGGCTCGTCCGCCGCGGTGGGGTCGTCGCGTCACGCCTTCGCGAGACGCTCCAGCGGGTGATGGTGGAGCACCCGGAGCACTGGCAGCCCTACTTCCACGGCGACGAGGACGAGCTGCGGTTTGCCCGCGACTTCAGCTTCAGCGACCGCTCGCGATACTACTGGCCACAGCCCGAGGTGCAGGCAGCCGTCGGGCGCCTCGTCGGCAACCTCTCGGCACGCCCCATCCCGCTGACCCTGCTCAGCCAGTACCTGCCCATGCAGTACCGGGCGGTGCGGGAGGGAACCCTGTCCAGCGATCCACGGGCTCTCATCCGGGCGGGCATCGCGATCGTCATCGACGCCTATGCGCACGCCTGCGGCATGGGAGGCCGGTAGGCGTGCCGCGTCGTGAGGACCGGGCGTGACGGGGTCGCGGGGCACCGGTCTGCCCTCGCTGGCGATCGACCACCAGCTGGTGGAGCGGCGGAAGCAGTTCCGCAGGGACCTCTGGGAGTACCGCCGGGTCGACCACATCCCGGTCACGTTCTGGCCGGACTGGACGTTCGGCTACACGCCTCGCGAGGCGACCGAGAACGGAGACGTCCAGCTCGAGGTCAACATCCGGCGCATCGAGCGCAGCCTGCGGACCATCCCCGACGACTACATCCCCTGGGCGCGCATCTGGTGCGGGTACATGACCATCGCCACGATGTTCGGAGCGGACGTCCACTGGGCGGATGACCCTGCCCAGCCCCCGGGCGTCCGCGCTCCGCTCATCCACGAGATCGGCCAGGTATTCGGGCTCGAGCGACCGGACCTGGGTGCCGGCCTGATGCCGGAGAACCTGCGTCGTCTGCGCCAGCACGCGGCCATGCTTCCGAGGGACGTGTCCCTGACCGGGATCGATGCCGGCGGGCCCCTGAACAACTGCAAGGACCTGGTGGAGACGAACCTGCTCTACACGGCCTTCTACGACCACCCCGAGGCGATGCACCACCTGCTTGGCCTGGTCACCGATGTCCAGCTCGAGGTCTACCGCGCCGTCGTCGAGGCGGCGGGTGGTCTCGAGCGCATGACGTCCGTCGACTTCAACACCGAGTGGGCGCCCGAGCCGTACCGGGGCTTCGTCGGCGACGACGTGTGCGCAACCATCGGACCGGAGCTCTTCCGGGAGTTCGGTCTCCCGTACAACAGCCGCCTGCTGGCGCCGTGGGGCAGCGGTGTGCTGCACAACTGCGGCCCGCACCCCTCGAGGAACCTCTACCTCGAGCACGACCCGAGGCTCAAGGGCCTCCATCTCGCCTACAAATACTCGCACCGGGACTTCCCGGCCCTGCGCGAGATCCTTGCGGGCTGGGGCGTCATCCACATCGTGCTGGACAACGAGCTGACGCCCGAGGCGATGCTCTCCTCCTTCCGCTCCTCGATGGAGATGCTGGCCCCGGACGTCATCGGCATGCCCGTCTGCATCCTCGACGATTCGTGGAGCGACGAGGACGTGACCGCCCTGTACTGGGACATGCGCACCATCTCGAACGAGTACGCGGCCAGCATGTGCTGGGCAACCTGACGTCTGCTCGTCTCATGGCCCGGGAATCGGAACGACCCCGGGGGCGTTCCCGAGGTCGTGTCGGTGTGGGGGGGCGTCGCCGCCCCGACTGGGTCAGCCGTGAGCTAGCGCGAGAGGGCGTGGCCCCGGGCGTCATGCACCTCGTCGGCGCAGGAGACGCTGCAGCCGCGCGCGTCGCGGCCGGCCATCGGCGAGAAGTGGAGCCAGCCGTTGAGGTCGGCGGCGTGCTGGAGGCGGCAGCCGCACGCGGAACAGGTCACGGGTCCGCCCGCGGTCTCCGCGCTGCCGGAGTTGCCGTTGGTGTTGTAGGCCGGAAACGCCATGTTCGTGTCCTCCCGTTCGAGGCTGGCCCGGCCGGGGAGCCGGGCGAAGGACCGGCGGGCGCCGGAGGGTCGGACGGACCGGGACCGGATCCGTTGGGCTATCGGGTTGGGAACGTCCCTCCACCGAGGCTGGATCGTGCGCCGGCGGCCGCGCCGTGACGACACCTGCGTGGCGACGAGCCGGTTGCGTTTGGGTTGCGGGCCCCGGTTTGGGTTGCGGGCCCCAGGTCTCCCGGGGCGGCGCGGCGCCGGGTCGGACGCCCGCGCGGCACGGCGGCGACGTCCCGCGTGACGCGGGCGGGGTGCGCCGCCGGGGCGGTATGGGCGATCATGGCGCCATGACCCACCCGCCTCCGCCGATCGAGCGGGTCCCGGCACCGCTGCGGCCGTTCGCCGACGACGGCAGCGTGGCGGCCTGACGTGGACGTCTACATCGCAGGTGGCATCTTCCTCGTCGCCTACGCGCTGATCGCCTCCGAGCGCATCGACCGGACGGTGGTCGCCCTCCTCGGCGCGATGCTCGTCATCGTCCTCGGAGTGGTCAGCCAGCAGGAGGCGTTCGCGGCGGTCGACTTCAACGTCATCTTCCTGCTGGTCGGGATGATGGTCATGGCCGGTGCCCTCCGCAAGACGGGCTTCTTCGAGTACGTCGCGGGCCACGCGATCCGGCTCTCGCGCGGGGAGCCGTTTCGCCTGCTCGTCTCGCTCGCGGTCTTCACCGCGGTCCTGTCGGCCTTCCTCGACAGCGTGACCACCGTGGTCCTCATCGCGCCGATCACGCTCGCGATCACCCGCACGTTGCGGGTCAACCCGTTCCCGTACCTGATCAGCCTGATCTTCGCCTCGAACATCGGCGGGACCGCAACCCTCATCGGGGACCCGCCGAACATCCTCATCGGCTCGGCCGCGAACCTGAGCTTCGTCGACTTCCTGCTCAACCTGACCCCGGTGGTCACGATCATCATGGTGGCCTGGATCGGGCTCATGCGGCTGATGTTCTACCGCCGCATCGATGACGACCACGACCGTCTCGACGTGCTCACCCTGGTGGATCCCGCCGCGGCGATCAAGGACCGCCCACTGATGATCAGGTGCCTGGTCGTCCTCGGCCTGACGATGATCGGGTTCCTGCTGCACTCCGCGCTCGGCCTGGAGGTGGCGACCATCGCGATGCTGGGGGCCACGGTGCTCATGCTCGTGGGTGGGCTCAAGCCGCACGAGGCCTTCGAGGACGTCGAGTGGAGCACCCTGTTCTTCTTCGTCGGCCTGTTCATCCTGGTCGAGGCGATCGTCCAGGTCGGGATCATCAGCGGCATCGCCGACGCGGTCGCCACGGCCGTCGCCGGGCGCCAGGGCGTGGCGACCATCGGCATCCTCTGGTTCTCGGCCATCGTGTCCGCGGTTGTGGACAACATCCCGTACACCGCCACCGCGATCCCGATCATCGATCGCCTGGCGACGGGCGGGCTCCAGGCGGAGCCGATGTGGTGGGCGCTCTCCCTCGGCGCCTGCCTGGGCGGCAACATGACGATCGTGGGCGCCTCGGCGAACGTCGTGGTGGTGAGCATGGCCGCGCGCGAGGGGCACGCGATCACCTTCTGGCAGTTCCTTCGCTATGGGACCGCGGTCGTCATCGTGTCGATGCTGATCTCGACTGCGTACCTGTACGTTCGCTACCTCATGTAGCCGGTCCGCAGGTAGCTGCGGACCGGTACGCTGACCGTTCCAAGGAGCGGAGGGATCGATGGACCTGGGGTTGCACGGCCGGCGGGCACTCGTCGGTGGCGGAGGATCGGGGATCGGCGGCGGCATCGCCGCGGCCCTGGCGGGCGAGGGCGCCCGGGTCGCGCTCGTGGGGCGGACGCGTGATCGGATCGAGGCCGAGGCGGCGCGGCTGGGCGGTGTCGGCGTGGTCGCGGACCTCTCGGTGCCCGATGGCCCGCGCGGCGCGGTCGAAGATGCGGTGGCCGCGCTCGGTGGCCTGGACCTCGTCGTCGTCAACACTGGAGGGCCTCCCGGCGGCACGTTCGAGACCCTCGGCGAGGCCGAGTGGGAGGCGGCGATCGCGGGCACGCTCCAGTCCACGCTCCGGCTGATCCGGGCGTCGCTGCCGCACCTGCGTGCCGGGGTGGACCCGGCGATCCTCATCGTCCTGTCGTCGTCCGTCCGGGAGCCGATCCCGTCCCTCACCACGTCCAACGTCCTGCGCCCGGGCCTGGCCGGGCTGGTCAAGACCCTCACGGCGGAGATTGCCCCGATCCGGATCAACGGGCTGGCACCCGGCCGTATCGCCACGGACCGGATCAGGTTCCTGGACGGCAGACGGGCCGAGGCGGCCGGGGTCACCCCGGAGGAGATCGAGCGGCGGACCAGGGCGACGATCCCACTCGGCCGCTACGGGGACGTGGCCGAGATCGGGCGGGTCGGGGCGTTCCTGCTGTCGCCGGCGGCATCGTTCGTGACCGGCGCGATCGTCCCGGTGGACGGGGGGATGATCCGCGCCCTGCCATAGGCCGGTGCGAGGCGCGGCGCGACCGGGCGTATCGGTCGGGCGGTGACCAGGACGACTCGGTCGGGCGGTGACCCAACGGTTCCGCGCCGGAACGGTCCGGCCTCGCGGTGCAGCGTTTGTCACCCGGCGGCATGGACGGCGCGGCGACGTCCTGACTCGCGCGGCGAGTCAAATGGAGGGGTGGCGTGTACGGCTCATGCCCCGAACCTCGGTTTCGGGCCTCGAGCCACGCTTGGAAATGGCCGAGATGACCCCCCGCTGAGTCACGCCTCGGCGCGGTCAAGTCCCAGTCTGTGTGCAACAGCGCGTCGTCCTCGCGTCCTGCCTGATCAGCTTGCGAGCAGGAGCGGCTGGCCCACCCCCTCGATCGGGACGAGCGTGTCGATCGCCGTCATGGTCTCGGGCCGGAAGTCGCACCGCACGCGCTGCCCCGCCAGACCGTCCGCGCCTACCCCAGCAGCTCGGGCAGCACGGATCCCGCGGCGAGGTGCCGGTCCAGGCCGGTCCGCGACAGCACGGCCTCCAGGTCCGCGACGGTGCCCGGATCAGCCGACACCCCCGGCGCCCGGACCGTGGCGTGGGCGATCGCACCGCGCCGCTGGTAGACCAGCTTGCGGATCGGCAGGTTGAGCAGCGCCTGGTTCTCGAACCGGATCAGGGTCGCGTAGTGGTCGAAGAGGGTCGCGGCACCCGCGCGGTCGCCGGCGAACCAGCGTCGCACCACCGCGACCAGCACCTCCGGAAAGCCGAAGCCCGTCATCGTCCCGTGGGTTCCGCGCCCCAGCTCCTCGATCAGCATCTCGCCGCCCAGCCCGCCCAGCACCAGCACCTCCGCGGAGCCCGAGACGAGCCGCCCGGCCTTCGGTGGGGTCGGCTCCTCTTCCAGCTTGATGACACGACACTGGGGTGCTTCGGCCGCCAGCGACAGGAGAAATTCCGACGTCATCTGGACGCCCGAGCTGGCGGGGTGGTCCTGGACCACGATCGGGATCGTGATCGCCTCCGCGACCGCCAGGTAGTGGCGGCGCAGCGCGGCGTCCGTAGCCCGGGCGAGGGGCGGCGGAGCCAGCATGACCGAGTGAGCGCCGACGGCCTCGGCCTCCCGGGCGAACGCGATCGCGCGATCGGTCGACGGGTGCGACACCCCGACGCAGATCGGGAGCGCTCCGTCAGCCGCGTCGAGCGCGGTCGCCAGGACCAGCGATCGCTCCGCGTCGCCCAGGCGCCCAGCCTCGCCCAGGACGCCCAGGATGGTCATGCCGTCCACGCCCGTGGCCCGCACGAACGCGACCAGCCCGGGGATCGACTCGTCATCGACCTCCCCATCCGGGGTGAACGGCGTGGGGACGATGTTCCAGACCCCGCGCAACGCGCCGATGTCGCCCATGCCGCCTCCCTGGCCTGACCGTCACCGGTTCGTGGACCGAACCGTGCTCCGGCACGAGGCTACACGACGACGGCGGGCCGGCGCAGGAGCGATTATGGGAGGCGGATCCGGATGTCGTCCACGGCGGCCTCGATCAGGCTCGCCCTCCCGCCATCGTTCGCGGCAACGATCAGGTGAATCCTCTGTCCGGCCCACGGGGCCATCGACACGGAGGCCGACGCCCAGGCCGCGTCGTCGTCGTTCGGGGCGCCGCGCTCCTCGAGGACCACCGTCTGCTTGCCGTCCTCCGCCTCGACGATCATCCGGAAGTAGTCCGTGGACGTCGCATTGGAGCCGTGGGCGAGGTAGTACCGGAAGGTCAGCCTCCCGAACGCCGCCGGGTCCGCGGGCAGCGTGATCGCCCGGCTGCGCATGGTGGTGCGGCCGCCGTCGACGTCCCCGTAGCTGGCGCTGGAACCGGCAGCCGTTCCCGTCACGAGCGCGTTCCGGCCCGAGACCGTCGTCCCGAGCTGCTTCGGTCCGTGGGAATATGTCGATTGCGGGTTGCCGACGGCCCACAGGCCCCGGGTCGCCGTGTCCGTGCCGAACGGGTTGCGCTTCCAGCCGCGGTTGATCTCGAGGTCGTCGTACAGGGGGCCGCAGTTCGCCTGCGTCGAGGCTGCCCCGAGGGTCGCGTACGGGCATGCCGCGCGGTCGATCAGCAGCAGGATCGCGCCCCGGTTGCGCTGGGTCTGGGGAGCGATCACGGACGCGGGCGGGTAGTGGTCGGTCAGGGTTGCCCCCGTCTCCGGCGGGTAGAGCTCGAACGTGTAGCTGAAGATCCGGTACTTCCCGTACATCCAGTCGATCTGGTCCCCGTCCGTGACGTACAGGTCCGACGACTGCTCGGCCTTGTACCCGTTGCGCGCTGCCATCGCCCTGCCCAGGGAGGCGAGCGCGCTGCGGTCGAGCGTGGTCATGTCCGCTGGGACGTCGGTCTTCGTGTAGCCGTACGGCCACAGGATGAGCTGGCCGTTCGTGTGGAGCGTGATGTGCGTCCGGATCTGCTGGATGCCACCGATCACGCGGCTGCTCACGAAGTCGCGCACGGCCCTCGTCTCGGGTGCGGAGAACGCGGACGCGCCGCGGAACATGATGGACTTCGGGTTGCCGGAGGAGCCTCCGCAGCATCCCCAGTGGTAGCCGTAGTTGCGGTTGAGGTCCGTCCCGACGCCCGTGGAGCCCGCGTTCGGCTGGCGGTTCTTGCGCCAGAGGCGGAATGGGCTGCCCGTGAGGTCGTACCTGAGGCCGTCCGGGTTGACCGCGAAGATGATGAAGATCTCGCGTGTGTCCACGAGCCGGGTGACGGTCGCGTCCGTGCCGTAGTCGTCCGTCAGCCAGCGCAGCACGGCCAGCGCCTGCTCGGTGCCCAGGTGCTCGCGGGCGTGGTGGAGGGCGTCGATCAGGACCTCGGGCTCGGCCTCGTCGGTCGCCACGTTGTCGCTGATCTTGGCGACCCAGATGTCGCGCCCCTGGTAGCTCTTGCCGATCGAGAAGATCGACACGATGTCCGGGTGGTCCTGCTGCGCCTGCTTGATCTCGGCGACCAGCTCGGGCCAGTTGTGGTAGGCGCTCATCGAGGCCGGGAAGTCCGGCTCGGCGGCGGACGCGGTCCCCGGCGCGACCGCAGGGACGGCGATCGCGGCCGCAAGGAACAGCGCGGCGATGATCGAACGCATGCCTGAAGGGTGACAGATGCGGAGCGAACGCGGTACCCGGTATTTCGAGCTATGGTCGGGTGGCCGGGCGGGGCCCGGCGGTCGGAGAGCACCGAGGACGCAGAGTACGCTGGTCTTGACACCATGACGTAGTAGTGTCACAATCAACCCATGCCCGACGACCCCTACAGCCTCGCAGATCTCGCCCGCCTGGCGGACGTGACGACACGCACGATCCGCTACTACGTGGCGCAGGGCCTGCTGCCCTCCCCGGAGGCGGCGGGCCCCGCGACGCGCTACGGGGAGGGCCACCTCGCGCGGCTGCGGCTGATCAAGCGCCTCCAACGGGAACACCTGCCACTGGCAGGGATCCGGGTCCGCCTGGAGCGGATGGGGGACGAGGAGGTCCGCGCCCTCCTGGATGCGACCGACAGCGTCGCCCCGGATCCATCGCTGTCCGGCCAGGAGACGCTCTCGTACGTCCGGGCGCTGATGGCGAAGTCCGGGGTGTCGCCGCGCATCCACGCCCAGGCGGCTGAGGCTCCCACCGCCTACCCGGCCGCGCCGCCGCCCACGCCGCCCACGCCACCCACGCCGCCCATCCGGTCGTCGCCGGGTTTCGCGGCCCTGCAGGCCCTGAAGCCACCCACGGGCGCGCCACCGGCCGGCTATTTCGTGGATCCGGCGGCCGACGGGAGCTCCAAACTCCCTGTGGACCAGTCCCCCCCGGCCGCGCCGTCTCCAGCGTCGCCGTCCCGGCCAGTCGCCGGTGATCGCAGCACGTGGGAGCGCCTTGTCCTCAGCCCGGACGTGGAGCTGCACGTCCGCCGTCCCCTGGACCGTGCCGCCAACAAGCGTGTCGACCAGCTGACCCGGATCGCCCGGGAGCTGTTCGGCGAGGAGCCGTAGCCGAAAGCGCGGGGCTCGTGGCCCCTCAACCCCGGCCAGCCGGGCGCCTGCGAGCGTCCGCACGCCCATCGTGAGACCCGCCCCACCCGGGCCTCGAAGCCCTGTCAGAAGGAGGCCCATCCATGTCCACGCCCCAGACACCGGACCGCGGTCCGGTCCGCCTCACCGATCCCCACCTGGTGGTCCGCCCGGACCGCCGGCTCATCCGGGCCAATGGCCGTAGCGAGCGCTTCCTGCTCGTGGACGTCGTGGCCCCCACCGTCGCCGCCGACCCGGCGCGCCGCCGGCCGCCGGTGAACCTCGCCTTCGTTCTCGACCGGTCGGGTTCGATGGGCGGGCACAACAAGCTCAGCCTGGCCAAGCAGGCCGTCCTGGAGGCGGTTCACCGCCTCGACCCGCAGGACCGTTTCTCCGTGATCACGTACGACGACCAGGTGGAGGTCGTGGTGGCCGGCACCCCGGCCACGCCCGCGGCCCGTCAGCTCGCCGCCGAGCGGCTGCGCCCCATCCGCGAGCGCAACAGCACGGACCTCCACGCCGGTTGGCTCAGTGGCTGCGAGCAGGTGGCCCAGGGCATGGCTGCCGACGGTGTCAGCCGCGTCCTGCTGCTCACGGACGGCCTCGCCAATCGCGGGGTCACGGACCCGGACGAGCTCGCCAGGCTCACCTACGACCTGCGTCGTCGCGGCGTCACCACGAGCACGTTCGGCGTCGGCACGGACTTCGACGAGTCGCTTCTCCAGGCGATGGCCGACGGCGGCGGTGGGCACTTCTACTTCATCGGTGACGTGGCGCAGATGCGCGACCACATCACCAGCGAGGTGGGGGAGACCCTGGAGGTCGTCGCTCGCGAGGTCGTCCTGGACCTCACCTTGCCGGAGTCCATACGGCTGGAGCCGCTCTCGCCGTTCCGCATGGAGCAGAGCCCGGGTCGGGCGAGGGTCTACCTGGGCGACATGCTGTCGGGCCAGGTGCTCTCCATCGTGCTGCGGATCACCTTCGACTTCGGTGAGGTCGGCCGCGAGGTCGGTATCGTGGTCCGGGTCGCGGATCGGGACAACGCCTTCGAGGTGGCTCGGCCCGCCCCGGCGCCGGTGACGCTGGCCTGGACCTACGCGGATCACGCCGCGAACGACGTCCAGCCTCGGGACCGCAACGTGGACCGTGTCGTCGCGCGGCTCTTCGCTGAGCGCGCCCGCCAGGAGGCCGTGACGCTCAACCGGCAGGGACGGTACGAAGAGTCGGCGAACCGCCTGGCCGGCGTCCGGCACCGGGTGGAAGCGTACGCGGGCGCGGACCCCGAGCTGCTCGAGGTCGTGCACAGCCTTGCGGCGGAAGGGCCCGTCTACAGCGCGGCGATGCCGGAGATGGACCTGAAGCGGCGCCACTCTGCGGCAAGCTACGCGTCCCGGATGCGCACGGAGGACGGCAAGTCGATGCGGCGACCCTGAGCCATGTCGGGCTCCGGCCGCGTCCCGGGGCCAGGACATGGGGACCCGGACGACAGGAGGCCCGGACGACAGGAGGCCCGGACAGGAGGCCCGGACCCCCATTGACGATCGGCACCGGAGGGAGCAAGATACCCATGTAATCGATTGCTGACGTGTGGAGCGCCCGGTCGGCCCGGCAACGATCCGGTTGACCTCTGGAGCCGTGACCGGTATTCTCGATAATCGATTATGCAGACGGTCTGCCGACTTGCGGCAGGCTCGGAGCGATGGTCGCGATCGAGGCCGGGGACGGCTCGTGGGCGAGTGTCGCCCCATCACGGCGTGAACCTCGGAGGCGACGATGGGCAGCGAGACGGCCGGCTCCGCCCAGAAGCCCGGCCGGCCCGGAATGAGCGGGACCCGCCATGAGCACTGATCGACCGGCGGCCTCGCGGGGCCTCCTCCACCGCGCGGCCGCTCCCGGCCCGGATGGGCTCGTCGTGGGGATCGACCCCCATACGGCGGGGTGGGACTTCACCACCTGTCACGTGTACCGGCTCCGGCCGGGCCAGTCCGTCAGCCGGGCGGCCGACGACCAGGAGCGGCTCGTCCTCGTTCTCGAGGGCCGCGCCGCAGTCAGGGCAGGGGACCACGACTTCGGCGCGGTGGGTTCGCGGACCACCGTGTTCGACGGCCCGCCCTGCCCGGTGATCCTGCTCGAGCCCGGCTTGCCCGTCGATATCGTCGCGGAGACGGACGCCCTCGTGGTCGTCGCGAGCGCCCCCGCGGGCCCCGTCCGGCGAACCGCCGTCGTGTCACCGGAGGACGTCCTCGTCGAGACCCGCGGCTCCGGGCAGACCGAGCGCCGGATCCACCACCTGCTGCCACCGTCCGCCGAGGCTGGCCGCCTGATCGCGTTCGAGGTGTTCACGCCCGGCGGGAACTGGTCCAGCTACCCGCCGCACAAGCACGACACCGAGAACCCGCCCGTCGAGGCCCGTCTGGAGGAGCTCTACTTCTACCGCTTCGCCAAGCCCCAGGGCTTCGCGTTCGCCCGCGTCTACACGCCAGACCGCTCCCTCGATGAGGCCATGACCCCGGGTGACTGCGACCTGATCGTCGTGCCCGAGGGCTATCACCCGGTCGGCGCTCCCCATGGCTACGACTGCTACTACCTCAACGTGATGGCCGGCCCCAACCGCGCCTGGTACTTCACGATTGACCCCGACCACGCCTGGTTGATGAACTGGGATCCGGCCGCGCCCGTCGCGGCCATGGAGGACGCCACCCGATGACGCTGATCACGGTCGACAGCCCGCTGTCCCGCATGGTGGAGCGCACGCCCACCGACTTCTGGAACGATTCCTGCGCCGTCGCGGAGCTGGCCTACGCCGTGGAACGCGGCGGGACCGGCGCCACCTCCAACCCGTCGATCGTCGTCGAGGTGATGAAGAAGGAGAAGGACCACTGGGTCCCTCGCGTCAAGGAGATGGCCGCCGCCAACCCCACCTGGTCCGAGGTGGAGCTCACCTGGGCGCTGATCGAGGAGATGGGCGCCCGGGGCGCCGGCATCCTGGCGCCCGTGTTCGAGGACGAGGGCGGCCACAAGGGCCGACTCTCGCTCCAGACCAACCCCGCCAACTACCGAACCCCCGATCGCATGGTCGAACAGGCGGTCCACTTCAGCACGCTGGCGCCGAACATCCAGGTCAAGTTCCCGGGCACCGCAGCCGGCCTCCAGGCCGTCGAGGACGCCACCGCGCGCGGCGTGGTCGCGAACATCACGGTGGTCTTCACCGTGCCGCAGGCCATCGCGGCGGCCGAGGCGGTCGAGCGCGGTCTCGCCCGCTTCCAGACAGCCGGTGGGGACACCAGCAAGTTCAGCCCGGTCTGCTCGATCATGATCGGCCGGACCGACGACTGGATGAAGGTGCTCGTCGAACGGGACGACATCGCGATCCACCCCGACGCCACCAACTGGGCCGGGATCGCGGTCTTCAAGCGGGCGTACGGCATCTTCCAGGAGCGCGGCTTCCGCACCCGGCTGCTGGCGGCGGCCTACCGGCACCGCCTCCACTGGACTGAGCTCGTCGGCGGGGACGTCGTCCTCACGATGCCCTACACGTGGCAGGTCCGGTTCAACAAGAGCGGCATCGACCCGGTCAGCCGGATCGAGGTCCCGGTGGACCCCCTCATCATCGACGACCTCGAGCGCCGGATCCCCGACTTCGTCCGCGCCTATGAGCCCGACGGCATGACACCCGACGAGTTCGGCTCGTACGGCGCCACCGCGCGCACGCTGCGGGGCTTCGTCGCGTCGTACCATGATCTCCAGGCGGTTGTCCGCGACATCATCCTGCCGAACCCGGACCTCAAGCCGGCCTGACCGGCGCACCCGATACCCCGACCCAAATCGCAACGGAGGCACAGCACGTGGCCATCGAGACTCCCGACAAGACGGCGGCCCTGCCGATCATGTCGCACTGGATCAACGGCAAGGCCGTCGAGGTCCTGCCGGAGAACACCGGCCCCATCACCAACCCGGCGACGGGCAAGGTCTTCGGCCGGGTCCCCCGCGGCGGCGTGGCGGAGGTCGACCAGGCCGTCGCGGCCGCCAAGGCCGCCTTCCCGGCCTGGCGCGACATGCCGCTCATCGCCCGCTCCAACATCTTCTTCGCGTTCCGCGGGCTCATGTACGAGCACCGCGAGGAACTGGCTCGCCTGATCACGCGCGACCACGGCAAGACCTTCCCCGATGCCCTCGGCGAGGTCCTCCGCGCCATCGAGACCATCGACTTCGCGTGTGCCCTGCCGTTCCACCTCTCGGGCATGATGAGCCCCAACGTCTCCACCAAGGTGGATGCGTTCACGCTGCGCGCCCCGCTCGGGGTGGTGGCGGCGATCACGCCGTTCAACTTCCCGGTGATGGTCCCGGCCTGGATCTACCCGATCGCGCTGATGTGCGGGAACACGGTCGTCTTCAAGCCGTCCTCCCACACGCCGGGCGCCACGCAGCTCCAGGCCGAACTGTGGACGCGGGCCGGTGGGCCGGACGGCACCTTCAACATCGTCTACGGCGGCCGCGAGGCGGTCAGGGCGATCGTCGAGCACAAGGACGTCAGGGCGATCCAGTTCGTGGGCTCCACGGCCGTCGGTCGCTACGTCTACGAGGAGGGCACCAAGCGCGGCAAGCGCGTCGGCTCCTTCACGTCTGCCAAGAACGCCATGCTCGTCCTGCCGGACGCCGACATGGACCTCGCCGCGGACGCGGCGGTCGCCTCCGGCTACGGCTCCGCCGGCGAGCGCTGCATGGCCCAGACCATGCTGATCGCGGTCGGCGACACGGGTGAGCGCCTCAAGCCCAAGATCATGGAGCGGATCGCCCGGCTCAAGATCGGTGACGGCATGGAGCCGGGCACCGACATGGGCCCGATCTACACCGCCGAGCACCGCGAGTCGGTCGTCAAGTGGATCGACACCGGCGAGGCCGAGGGTGCCGAGCTGCTGGTCGACGGCCGGACGTTCAAGGGCCCGAACCCCGACGGCTTCTTCTTGGGCGTCACGCTGTTCGATCACGTGACCCCGGCCATGAAGATCTACCAGGAGGAGATCTTCGGCCCGGTGCTCAGCATCGTGTACGCGAACACGTTCGACGAGGGCCTCAAGCTCATCAACGACCACAAGTACGCCAACGGGACCGCGGTCTTCACGACCAACGGCGGCGCCGCGCGCCGGTTCAAGATGGAGGTCGAGGTCCCGATGATCGGCGTCAACGTGCCGATCCCGGTCCCGGTCGGGTACATGGCCTTCTCCGGCGCCAAGGACTCCTCGTTCGGGGACCTGGCGATGCGCGGTGAGGACGGCGTCCGCTTCTTCACCCAGCAGAAGCTGGTCACCGAGCGCTGGCCCGAGCCCGGCACGCAGGGCCCGCTGAGCCTCGTCTTCCCCGGCAACTCCTAGGTTCCTCGAACCCCACGGAGCCGGCCCCGGGACCCACCGCCCGGGGCCGGCTCTTCGCTGTTCCGGCGCCCGAGCCGCGAGCCGGGACATAGTCGGCGGCCACAGCCGCAAGCTGGGGCCGGCCCCGGGCCGCCCCCGCACCGCGCGGGGCCCCAGCGGGGCCCGGCTGGCCCGGCCATGGCCCAGTGCTCAGCCCTCGTCGGCGACGATCTCCGCGATCGGAACCCGGCGTCCCTCACGTGCGCTGCGGCCGGCGGCGTCCACGACCCGCTGCACGGCCAGGCCGTCGCGGAAGTCCGGCGAGGCGGGCATGCCCGCCTCGATCGCGGTCACGAACCCGCGGGCCATGTTGTCCTGCTCGCGGAACGTGTCCTTGTACGTGTTGCCAACCGTGTCCCGTCGCGCCCCCCCGAACAGGCGGTCGGGGATCGGCAGCTCGTGGGTCGCCGCTTCGTCGGCCCGGCAGCCGTCCACCCGCTGGACCGTGTCCCAGTCCGTGAACGCCCGCAGGCTGCCGCCACTGCCGTGGAGCTCCGCCTCGTGGCGCTGCCCGAACGGCCCCGGCTCGTGCGCAACCGATGACACGTGGAGCGAGCCGGTCGCCCCGTTCTCGAACTCCAGCAGGATCGTCGCTGAGTCCTCGGCGGCACGGAACGGGACACCGTCGGGACGGGGCGCCCGCGGCACGACCTGGCCGAACACCGCGGTGACGGCGGTGATCTCGCCGTAGAACCAGCGCGCGAGGTACGCCCAGTGGGACCCCAGGTCACCGGAGACCCCGGCGCCCGCCTGGTCGAGGTCAAAGCGCCAGCTGTACTCGCCCGAGCGCCCGTACCCCGTGTAGTAGCGCAGGTTCAGGTGGTATGGCCGGCCGATGTACCCCTCGTCCACCAGCTCCTTGAGGTACCGGTTGACGGGCATGAAGCGGTACGTGAAGGGGGTCATGGTGACGACGCCGGCCCGCTCCGCGGCCTCGGCCATCTGCCGGGCCTGCGTGGAGGTCAGCGCCAGCGGCTTCTCGCACAGGACGTGGAGCCCGCGCGCGATGGCCGCCATCGCGTAGGGGTAGTGATGGACGTTGGGGCTGACGATCACGAGCGCGTCCAGCGGCCCGGCCGCGAACAGATCCTCGAGCGTGTCGTACGCGCCCGGGATACCCCAGCGCGTCGCGAACTCCCGGGTGTGAGCGTGGCGGGCGCCGCCCACCACGCCCCGCACGTCCGCGAGCGGATGCCTGGTGAGGGCCGGCAGATACATGGCATCCGCCCACCAGCTGGTGCCGACCACGCCGATGCGGACCTTCTCGCTCACTGGTTCTCCTTGATGCGGGTGGCCTGGGCGCCTGGCCAGGGATATGGGAGCGCGCCGGGCGGCAGGGGTGACGCCCGGCGCGCAGGGAGAAGCGTGGGGGAGCGTGGGGAAGCGTCAGACGCCGATGGACCGGAGGTACTCGCGGTTGCGTCGGGCGCTCTCGCGTGGATTGCCCATGCCGGGCAGCACGTCCTGCTCCACGACGATCCAGCCGTCGTAGCCGATCTCCTCGAGCGCGTCCAGCATGCCCGCGAAGTCGACGCAGCCCTTGCCGAGCTCGCAGAAGACCCCGTGACCCACGGACGTCGGCCCGTCCCATTCGTTGACCCGCGACGCCTCCATGACCCGCGGGTCGCAGTCCTTGAAGTGGACGTGCCACACGCGGTCCCGGAACTCGCGGACGGCGGCGACGGGGTCTCCGCCGGCACCGAAGGTCCAGTGGCCGGTGTCCAGGCACAGGCCGAGCACCGACGGGTCGGTCATGTCGAACAGGCGGCGGGCCTCCGCCTCCGTCTCGATCAGGGTGCCGATGTGCTGGTGGATGACGGTGCGGATCCCGGCCTCGGCCATCACCCGGCGGGCGACGTAGTTGGCGCCGTCGGCGAAGACCCGCCACTGCTCGTCGGTCATGCCGTCCCCTGGCGTGACCCGACCGGCGATCCTCGTCCGGTGCGGGTTGCCGTACGGGTCGTTGCCGAGGACCACGACGGCCTTCGGGCCGCCGACCCTCGCCAGCTGCGTGCCGGTGCGCACGGCATCGTCGGCGCTGGCCTTGTGCTTCGACGGGTCCTCGAGGTTGACGCTCACCCAGGAGCCGATCAGGGCGAGACCGCGGGTGTCCAGCACGCCGCGCAGCTCGGCCGGGTCGGTGGGCATGAACCCCCAGTCGCCCAGCTCCGTGCCGGCATAGCCGGTCTCGTGCATGTCGTCGATGACGCGGCGGTAGCTGTCCCGATCTCCATCGATACCCTCGATGACACCCCAGGAGCAGGGGGCGTTCGCGACGCGAACCATGTGACTCACTCCTCGCAGGCCACGGACGCCGGAGGTCCCGGGACTCGTGGCCGAATGCTGGTTACCTGGACGCGGGCGACCGCACGGAGCGCGGTCCCGCCCTGCATGCCGGTCGTTGCCGGTCGGAGAGCTTCGTACGTGCAGATCGGGATGGTCACGTTGCCCGGCCCCCATCCTGGTTCGGCGCGAGGCCCGTGGACTCGCGCACGCGGAGCACCATCGGCAACAGGATGGTCCGGGGCGTGCCCGCGTCCTCGATGCCGTCCAGGGCCGCGGCCAGGTGCTCCACGGCGAGACGGCCCATCTCGGACTTCTGCTGGGCGACCGTGGTGAGCGACGGGGCGACCCAGGAGGCGGCCGCGATGTCGTCGCAGCCGACGACGCTCAGCTCCTCGGGCACGCGCCGCCTCGCGGCGCGCAGCGCGTGGAGCACGCCGATCGCGGTCATGTCGTTGTAGCACGCGATCGCGGTGACATCGAGGCCTCGCTCGAGGATCTCGGCCGCGGCGCGCTCGCCCCCCTCGGGCTGCGCGTCGCCGCGCAGCTCGGGGCAATCCACCTCGCGAAGCCCGGCGTCGCGGCAGGCCTGTCGGAAGCCCGCAAGGCGCGGTGCGTCCGCCGTGAAGCTCTCGGAGCCGCGGACGTAGGCGATCCGGCGATGCCCGAGACCCAGCAGGTGCTCCACGGCCAGCCTCGCGCCACCCATGTTGTCGCTCGTGATCACCGTGACCGGCAGACCCGTCGGCTCTGCGTTGACCACGACGACCGGGACGGGGGAGGAGAGCAGCCACTGCCAACTCTCCTCGGACAGCTGGCTGGACGCGACGATCATCCCGTCCACGCGCCGGTCCACCATCAGGTCCAGGTAGTGCATCGCGCGGTGCTCGTCGTACGCGGCGCTGCCGAGCAGGATCGAGTAGCCAAGCGAACGTGCCGCCATGTCCGCAGCCTGGACCAGCTCCGGGAAGAACGGGTTCTGGATGTCCGTCACGATCAGGCCGAGGGTCCGGGTCCGCTTCATCCGCAGAGACCGGGCAACGCCGGACGGCCGGAAGCCGAGCTCGGCCGCGGCGGTCATGACCGCGGCCGCGGTGTCCGGCTTGGGGTTGCCGATTCCGGCCAGCACACGGCTGACCGTTGCGGTCGAGACGCCGGCGCGCAGGGCGACGTCGCGGATGGTGGCGGGGATGGCGCGCTCGGTCATGCGCTGGCCGTCCTGGGGCCGAACGCACCGCGAGTCCCGGCACCGCGAGTCCCGGCGGCGGGGCTCACGGGACGGTCTCGGCCATGGCGGCAGCCTCCCTGCCGGCACTCGCCCAGTGCTGCATCGTCGCCTCCGCGTGTGGCCCTGCCCAGCGGCCGGGCCCTGGGGTCCGGCACACGTAATCGATTTCTCAGCCTAGTCCGATCGAGATCCTCACGTCAAGCAGCGACGCCGAAGATGCCCTGGGAGAAGTCCAACCCGCGACCGACGAGCGCCACTGCGACTGCGAACGAGCCCGGGTCGTGGCGCACCCGCCTCCCGGACGGCAAGGCCTCATGGCAGACCGGATTTGTGATCGTTTCATGTGCACATCCAGGGGAAGACCGACGACAGCCTGTCGGCCGGACCCTTAAGGCTTGCCAGCCGGCCAGCTTGGACATGCCCTTGCACATCCAACGTGCATCGGTGCCAACAAGGACCGCGACGTCGTCGGTTCGGACCTCCGTCAGCCCTCGGTTGTGCTGCGCGTGCACATGCGACGCGCAACCTGGCAATGACGACGCTTGAGCGGGCGGAGTGCGGCCGGCGGGCATCGGAGCGGACGGCGGACGACCGGCTGCGGCCGGCGGGCATCGGAGCGGACGGCGGGCTGCCGCCGGCGCCCAGCAGCAGGAGGTGCCGAGCCCAGGATCGCCAGCGCTGCCCGTCCCACGGCCCACCA
>DATCGK010000010.1:0-2255 GCA_036508975.1 Candidatus Limnocylindrales bacterium | reverse complement strand
TGAGCCCAACGCCGGAGCTGTCAGGGAGGGCGCTCCCGCCGACTTCGTCCTGGTCAAGGGCGACCCGCTCAGCGATCCGAGCGTCTTGTGGAGGATCTGGCGAGCGGCCTGAATGGGTCGACGTGCCGTCGGACTGGCGTCGGAAGCCAGGTGGCGGATTCTTGCTCGGTCCGGGTCTCGGACCTCCACGCTATCCGGGGATCATGATTGGGCTCAGAGACCTTGGGGCGCCCTCAGACCAGGCGGGACCGTCACCAACGGGACGCGACCGGGTCTGCCGGGGCAGCTGTCAGTACAGGCTGGGGAACCGGGTCGCGAAGAGCGGCCGCAGGTCGAGCGGCGTCGCGGCGTCGAGCGCGTCCAGCAACGCCCGGCTGCGGAGGTGCATGCCTACCCGGACGCCCAGGCAGCCCTCGCCGGCCTCGACACCTGGGTCGGGCCGATCGACCTGCTGCTCACCGACGTCTCGATGCCCGGCGAGCTCGACGGCATCGCCCTCGCCGCCGTCGTCGCCGAGCGTCGGCCGGAGATCCCGGTCGTCCTCATGTCCGGCGACGCCGGATCGCTCGAGCGGGCAACTGGCGCGCCGGGCGTCTCGGCCACCCTCGCCAAGCCGTTCACGCTCGAGGCCCTGTGCGAGGCGCTCGCGCGGGCGGCTCGCAGGTGAAGGTCCGGCTCGTCGACGTGACGCCGGTGCTCCGTGCAGCGTGCGCCGAGGCCATGCGGACCGGCCACCCGCACATCGGCTCCGAGCACCTGGCAATGCTCGCGCTGCCCGGACCCGACGGACTCGTGGCGATCGCCCTGGAGGCCGGCATCGACGCCACGGGCGCCGCCGAAGACCTCGCCCAGTGCTGCCACGATCTCCTCGGGTCCCTCGACCAGGGAACTGAGCCCCGGCTCACCCCGAGGACGGCACGCCTCGCAGCCTGTGCCGCACAGCTCGCCGTGCTGGAGCGATCGTTCGTGATCCAACCCGTGAATCTCGCGGCCGCGCTGCTCTCGGAGCCGGGGGCCGTGGCCTGGATGGGACTGCTCGCCGCCGGGATCACGCCGGCGGTTGTCGCCACGGGGATCGAGCGACGGCGCCCTCGGTGGCGTGGGGACTGCGGTTCGGACGGCGCGTTGCGGAACGCCTCACGGGAACGGGCGTGGGCCACGACATCCGAGCTGGTGTCACCGACGCGGCCCATCCGGCGGTGACGCAGCCGACGTCGAGTTCCTCGCCCGCGATCAGCCAAAGCGAACTCCGACGTGACATTCAACCCGGACCTTCGGCCGATTGCGCTCGGGTGCGGGCCGAACGATGCTCGCAGCATCGTGAGACGGGACGCCACATGGGGTTGAAGGACAGCTGGGGTGGGTGGGAGACGCCCGCCAGCGGGGCCGCCCTGGGTCCGAACACGCCCGCGATCGAGGTCCTGCTGGCGCAGGCGCGGACGCTGACGCGGAGCCAGGTCGTCCGCCTCGATCTCCTCGAGCGCCGGAACCCCGAGCTGCTGCTGGCCGCCTGGGACCACCTGCGTGATCGGCTCGCCGCCGAACCGCACCGCACCTGGCGCTTCGCCGCCCGCGAAGCCGCCTGGAACGCCGTCCGCGAGGCAGCCGCGGCCCACGAGATCGACATCCCAGCGGACGATGGCTACTGGCGGGTCGAGATGGGACTCGGCTGCGGCGCAGCGCGGGCCGCCCGCTATGCGGCCTGCGCGCTCGTGGCCCCGGACGCGCTCGACCCGGAGTTCCTCGAGATCCTCCTTCGGCCCTGGCACGGCGGGGTCGGCCTGCCCGCCCTCGTGCCGGCGCGCTGACGTGACGACCGGCGATCGCATCCCGGGCTCGCCGGTCATCGAGGTTGACGTCGGGGCGGCGGTTGCCCAGATATCCGCGAACCTGGCGCGTCTCGAGCTCGGCACCGACCCGCTCTTCCCCACCGCGATCCTGCGCGGACGGCGCCTCGTCGGGAGCCCGCTCGACGACCGTCCGCTCCTCGCCGCCTGGCGCCCCGGACGGACCCGGGAGACCGGGGCGATCCGGTACCGCTGGGCCGTTGATCCGAGATACGCGGGACCGATGCCAGCCTGGATTGGCCCGGAGTCGACGTGGGAGCCGAGCCGGCTCGGCGACGCGGCCGCGCTCGCCGACGCTCCCGACCGGCAGCCCCTCTTCACCACCCGCCTGGTCACGCCGATCGTCCTCGCGGACATGCTCGAGCTGCTGGGGCGGGCGATCGAGCGGGGCGACGACACCTCGGAGCT
>DATCGK010000009.1:0-6656 GCA_036508975.1 Candidatus Limnocylindrales bacterium | reverse complement strand
CACCGGTGCCGCGCTACCGAGCGGCCTGACGTTCACCGACAATGGAAACGGCACCGGTACCCTGGCAGGCACTCCGGCCGCCGGGACGAACGGCAGCTACGCGTTGACGTTCACCGCCTCGAACGGGAACCTGCCGAACGCCGTCCAGAGCTTCACCCTCGTCGTCAATGCCGGCGGGCCTTCGGTGACGATCAACCAGGCCGCCGCACAGTCCGATCCCACCTCGACCTCCCCGATTGCCTTCACGGTCGTCTTCAGCGCCTCGGTGACTGGATTTGCGACCGGCGACGTGACGATCACCGGCACGGCCGGCGGGACGAAGGTTGGGACAGTGACAGCCGTGAACACCACGAGGTATGACGTAGCGGTCACGGGCATGACGACCGGCGGCACCGTCATCGCGACGGTGCCCGCGAACGTCGCTCTCAGTGCGAGCGGCCAGCCGAACCTCGCCTCGACGAGCACGGACAACCAGGTCACGTGGGCTCCGTCGACAGTGTCCATCACGCTGGTCACGTCCGCCCCGATCCCGCCCGGCGCATCCAACCCGGTCATTACCTGGGGCCAGGGGTTCTCCCTGGGCGTCCAATTCGCGACGAACGGGGCGGGCAAGACCGTCCAGCTCCAGGCAACCCGTGACGGCACCACGTGGGGGACGATCACGTCACTGACGATGGACGCATCTGGCCATGCCTCGTACTCCTACCGCCCGATCACAAACCTCTACTACAGGGCCGTCTTCGCGGGGACCGCGGATCTCGCGGCTGGGACCAGCAACCAGATCCGCACCGTCGTCCGCGAAATCGCCATCCTTCGCCCGACGAACGCCGGGACGGTGAAGTCCATCGTCCGTAACACGTCGATCGCCTTCACCACGACCGTGCGGCCGGCTCGACCCGACCTCGCACCAGCGACCGTGAGCTTCTGGTTCTATCGCTGGGGCGGGACCTCATGGGTGCTCCAGGCCAAACGGACCTCCACCGCCAACGCGGCCGGCCTCGCCATGACCACCTTCACCTTCTCCAGCTCCGGCCAGTGGTATGTCCGTTCGATGGCGAACCCAACGCCGTACAACGCGAACAGCGTGATGTCGGCGCTCGAGCGGTACAGCGTCCGCTGACAATGGCGCCGCCCCCCGAGGGCGACGCGCGTCGCTCGCATCGGAGCGCAGACCTCTCTGATGGCCCGCGTCCTCCGCGCTCCGTCTCGCCAGTCGGGCGGGACAGGGTGCAATAGGAGACTGAGGGGTGTCACACTGCGACGCCGGCTGGCATGTGATCGGTGATCCCGCCGATCCGTTCTGCTTCCAGTTTGCGGTGTGTATCGGAACAGCGCCGCCGCAAGACGACGCGAAGTGATCTCCGATCCCGGTGGGCCAGCTGACGCGACTTCGCGACGAACGCCTATTGGCACCGGTGGTAGGCTCGCCCAGACTCGCCGGGCACGCGGGGCGCCCTGACGCGCGGCCTACGCCACGGGCGCGGGGACCGCCGAGCCACTGGCGAGACCGGCCCTTGCGAAGCGTCCCAGGATGGGGGCCATGGCACCGCACAACAGGCGACCCCAGGCGCACTTCTGGCTGGCGCTCCTGACCGTCACCGTCCTGCTGGCGAGTTGCGCCAGCCCCGTTCCCACACCCAACCCGCGACCGACGGCTGTCCGGACGTCCGCTGTCCCTGCCGCGACCACCGCGCCCACCCCGACGACCTCGCCCCCCGAGCCCCCCACGGCTACCCCGGGCCCGCTGGCTTCGCCCGCGCCGTCCCCGAGCGTGGGTCCCGACCTCGCCATTTCGACCGTCGCACGGGCCCTGCCCGACCCGTCTGCTGCGAAGACTGCGGCTGCCGCAATCGACGCCTTCGGGCTCGATCTCTTCCGGAGGTTGCTGGCCGATCCGTCGCTCGCCCTGTCGAAGAAGAACGCCGTCTTCTCGCCGACGAGCATCGCCCTCGCTCTCGCGATGGCCCGCGCAGGAGCGAGGGGACAGACGGCAACGCAGATGGACGCGGTGCTGCGTGCGAGCGGCGCGAAGGCCCTTCTCACCGGGCTCAACGGCCTCGATCAGGCGCTCGCGTCCCGGCAGGCGCTGTTCACCGATGAGCAAGGCAGTCCCCAGGTCGAGCCCGCGCTCCGCATTGCCAACGCCGCGTATTTCCAGCGAGGCTGGTCGATCGAGCAGCCCTACCTCGACGCGCTCGCGTCCGCCTTCGGGGCGGGCCTGCGCCTGGTCGACTTCCAGGGCGACCCCGAGGGTGCCCGCAAGACGATCGACGCCTGGGTGGGCGACCAGACCGCGGGGCAGATACCGGAACTGCTCGCGCCCAGCGATGTCGGGGCCCTCACCCGCTTCGTCCTGGCCAACGCCGTCTACCTGAAGGCCCAGTGGGAGTGGTGGTTCGATCCGGACACGAAGCCCGCGCCGTTCAGCCGCCTCGACGGCACCCAGGTGCAGGTGCCGACCATGCATCGCAACGGCCCGATCGAAGGAGGCTTCCCCATCCCATACGTCGCCGGCACGGGCTGGCAGGCCGTCGAGCTGCGTTACCTGATGGCCGAGGGCTCGGCACCCCTCGCCATGACCCTGATCCTGCCCGACGACCTCGCCGGCTTCGAGGCGCACCTGACGCCGGCGCAGCTGGCCCGGATCACCGCGGCACTCGCGCAGCAGCATGAGGCGTCAGTCCGCGTCGGGCCGTGCAGCGGCTCGCTGGCCGGCTACCAGGGCGGGTGTTACCCGTACGAGCTGTCGCTGTACCTGCCCCGGTTCAGCATCGAGACGCGGGCCAACCTCGTCCCAGCCCTGACGGCGCTCGGCATGCCCCTTGCCTTCGGGCAGGGCAGCGCCGACTTCACCGGCATCCACGTGCCGAGCGAGATCGCGATCTCCCCCGCGGTCCACCAGGCCACCATCGACGTGGACGAGAAGGGGACCACGGCATCCGCCGCGACGGCACTCGGGGGCTACGGCGCGGTAGGGGGCCCGATGCCCCAGCGGAAGATCACCGTCCGCTTCGATCGCCCGTTCCTGTTCCTGCTGCGCGACATCGACACGGGCGCGGTGCTCTTCATGGGTCAGGTGACGGACCCATCGATGGGCAAGGGGAGCTGACAACAACGGCGATTGAGAGACCGGCCCTGCGAGCTCGCTTCGGCCTGGCGCGGCGGCCGGCCACGGAGTGGGCGACGCTTGCGCTCAGGGTCGTGGTCGTGGTGCTGCTGGTCGCGGAACTCTACGTCACGGCCGTGGTCCAGCGCGCCGATCTGCTGCATCCGACGGCGCTCCGAAACGATCCCTCCACGTACGTTGCTGCGGGCGAGCGCCTCAACGCGGGCCACATGCTGTATGGGCCGCTCCTGCCCGGGGACCGGCCCGTGAACGGGTATCCGGCCAGGTATCCCGCGCCAACCCTGTCGCCGCCGCTGGTCGCCGTGATCTGGCGGCCGCTGGCCCTGCTGGGCGACCCGGCCCTTGTCGCCTGGTGGCTCGGCTCGCTCGGCATCATGGTCCTGCTCGTGATCGGGATCGCCCTGCGCGGTGACCGGCGGAGCCTTCTCACCGTCCTCGCGGTCCAGCTCCTGGGCATTCCCATCTCGCTCGAAGCGGGCATGGCATACCGGTTCGGGCTCAACGATCCGATCACGACGGCCGGCTTGTCGGGCAACCTCAACAGCTACCTCGTGGGCCTCTTCGTGCTCACCTGGTGGGCGGTAGCCAGGGGCCGCGACGGTCTCGCAGGCGTCGCCGCCGGGCTCGCCGCGATGCTCAAGCTCAGCCCGGTCGTGCTGTTGTGGTGGTTCGTGACCCGGCGCTCCTGGAGCTCGACGCGGGCCTTCCTCCTGACAAGCCTGGGCCTGGGCCTCGTGGGTCTCGTCTTCGCCGGCCTGGCAGCCAACCTCGACTTCGTCGGTCTTGCGTTCGGGGGAGGCGTCAAGCCGACCGGCCTCAGCGCGTCCGCGCTCATCGTCTCGTTCGGCAACCTGGTCCACGCAGCTCATTTCGCCCGCCTCGTCGCTGCTCACGCCACGCTGCTCGCGACGGGACTTGGGCTCGTCCTCGTGGTCCTCCTGCGCAGGCATCCCCGGGCCGCGTTCGCGGCGGCGATCCTGACCGTCATCTACAGCTCGCCGGTCGTCAATCAGGGCAACTTCGCTCTGCTCCTTGCTCTCGCTGTGCCTTGGGCGATCACAGAAGCGAGGCCCGTCGACACCCCTGTCGGCGCGCTCCACCCCGGCGCCCGGGAACCAGCGTCGGCATCGTCTTGAGGCACCCGCGCCAGGCGGAATGTCCTCCGAAGGGCGAGCTGACGGCTCGTACACCAACGCAGCGGACTGTGTCGCTCACGGTGGCGTCTGGGACGACGACGTGGGCTACACGCGTGATCGGCGCCCGTGGGCGGAACCTCGCTGAGCGGAGCCGGGGAGCTTCCGCCGCGCCTACTTCGCCGGCAGGGTGGTACCTGACAGCACCTGGCGGAGGACGAACTGGCCGTCCGTCGCCGGGTCCACCAGGTTGGGCTGGGCGTTGTCGAGGATCACGGTCGGGGTCAGCCGGACCTGGGCCAGCCGCGTCCCGACGAACGTGAGCGACGTGATGATTCCCTCCTGGGTCTGGCGGCTCCAGTCCTGGCCGAACCAGAAGTTGCCCTGGCTGGAGCCGACGTAGCGATACGTCGATCCGGCCAGCGAGACGGCGAGCGCGCCGGCCCAGTGGAAGTCGGCGCCCACGATGTGGTCGACGCCCGCCGCGAACAGCGTCCCGACGATGCCCTGCTGGAATGCGGTGAACTGGGCGCGATACTCGACCGAGCTCCACTGCGGCAGGGCGATGACCACCTGCGCCCCGAGCGCGCGCGCCCTCGCGACCGCAGTCCGGACGTTCGCGGGCGTGAGGGCCGCGACGCCCGCCGACGACGTCGTCGCGTACGCCGAGCCGCCGATGGCATCGAACCCGACGAAGCCGAAGGTGATGCCGCCGGCGTCCACGATCGCGGGGCGGAGGGCCTCGGCGAGGGTTCGCCCGGCGCCCGTCGGCTGGATTCCGTTGGCCCGGAAGAGGTCGACGGTCTCGCCGACCGGCCCAAGACCCGCGTTCGTGGTGTGGTCGGCGGCGATCGTCGCGACATCGAAGCCCGCCTTCGCCATCAACGGTGCCACCCGCGGATCAATCGAGAAGACCGTGCCGCTGTCGTGCTGGACGAACGAGCGGGTCATGGCGCACTCGAAGTCGCTGACCGCCACGTCCGCATTCCTGATGAGCGCCGTCAGCGCGCCCGCGTGGTCCGTCCGCACCGCGTCGACCACCGTCCAGCCGAACCCCGGATCCCAGTGAGTTCCCGTGTAGCGGGCGGTCCCGCCCTTCAGGAGCCAGTCCCAGCCCTTGCCCAGGACCACGGTCTGGTGGCTGACGCCGCGGTCCGGGCAGTTGACGCCCGTGGTCACGATCACCCGGACATCGGTCCCGCGCCACGCGCTCCAGGCTGCCGGCCAGGCCGCGGGCGTCGCGATCACGAGCGGGTAGGCGACGCTCCGGGCCGGCTTCTCGCCGAAGAGGTCAGCTCCCTCGAGGGGGACCACCTTCACGCGGGGAGTGACGAGCGCGGGAGGCAGCAGCGCGAGCAGCGTGCTCGTCGGGCCCAGCCGGGCGGTGACCTGGTCGGCAGGGACGCAGGCAACGGCGGTCCTTCCGGGCGTGCCCAGCGCCTTGGCGAGCTCGGCCTCCGCCCCGCAGGGGACGATGAGCGTCCCCGCCGCGAGGCGTGCCGTGAGTGCGGCGCGGGTGACGGACGTGACCGCGTAGTTGTCGAAGCCGCTCACGACCACCAGGGGGACGCTTGCCGCGCCGGGGCCGGCGGCCGGGCTCAGGCTGGCCGCGGCCGCGGGCGGGGTTGGGGTGGCGGCAGCCGCAGCCGCGCTCGCCGAGGTCGCGGGCGACGCGCTCGATGAGGCGATGGAGGCCGCGACCGGCCCGGTACCCGTCGACGTGCCGGGGTCGAGCGACACGGCACTCCCCGGAGACGCGCCGCCCGGGTTCATCGCGATCGCCACGCCCACCATGCCCACGACCGCCACGACCGCCACGAGCGCGAGGGCGATGCCGACCCAGCCGGGTCGGCCCGGTCGGCGGCGACCGGTCTGCCCGGTTCCACTCGCCTCCACCTGGTGAGACCTCCCGCGCCCGCCCCGCCGGCCCATGACCTTCAATTGGGGTGACTCTCGCAGCGCTGCCGCCATGGTCGCTGTCGGGGTAGTGGATGTCCACCCCTGCGACGACAGCGCGACGCTCAGCGCCGGCGCAGGAAGGCGGCACCCATCAGGTTCGGGCCGAGATGCGGGCCGGTGGAGGCACCGATCAGGCCGACCGACGTGCGGGAAGGGTCGATGCGGCCAGGGACCCGCGCGAGGAGCCCGTCGCGGAACGACGTGCCATCCTCGGGCCCATCCATCTGGCCTGATCGGCCGAATAGGTCTGTGGCAGCGGCACCTTGCACGCCACACCACGAGGATTCCATGCTCGAGCTCGCGATCTCAGCCCAGGGGCTGCGCAAGTCCTACGGCAGCGTCCACGCACTCCGGGGGATCGACCTGGCCGTCCCGGCCGGGACGATCCTCGGCCTGCTGGGCCCCAACGGCGCCGGGAAGACGACGGCCGTCCGCAT
>DATCGK010000008.1:0-13093 GCA_036508975.1 Candidatus Limnocylindrales bacterium | reverse complement strand
GATCCAGCACGGAGGTCCATGTGACCGAAACCAACGAAATCGAATTCCTCGAGCCCGTCAAGAGCCCGGGCGGCACGCCGCCGAAGAACGGCCGCCCGGGCAGCCAGTCCCTCGCGGTCCGGATCGGGATCGTGGCCGGCTCGGCGCTGCTCGTCGTCGTCGGTGTCGCGGCCGTGATGGGAGCCTCACCCGCGCCGACGACGCCGGCGGCTCCGGGCGCCACTGCGGCCCCCGGCACGCCGGGAGCCAATCCCGGCGGCCACGCCTTCGGGATTGGCGGCGCCGCCTTCGGGGGCGTCGGGTTCAACGACATCAAGATCACCTCGATCAGCGGCTCGAACCTGGCCCTCGCCACGGCCGACGGCTGGACCCGGACGATCCCTGTCACCAGCACCACGACGATCACGAAGGGCGGCGGCGCCATCACCGTCGGCGACCTCGCGGTCGGCGACCAGGTCACCTTCAGCCAGGCCAGGCAGGCCACGGCAGCTACACCATCACCGCGATCCGCGTGATCCTGCCGAGCATCGCCGGCCAGGTCACGGCCATCAGCGGCAACACCATCACCGTCACCCGGCGCGACGGCACCGCCGCCACGACCCACGTGGACGCCGCCACGAAGTACCAGGTCCAGGGCGTGACGTCCGCGACGCTGTCCGACATCAAGGTCGGCGCGTACATCACCGCGGAAGGCACCCTCCGGACCGACGGCTCGCTCGATGCGTCCGTTGTCCACGGCGGGTTCCCCGGCGGCCCCGGCGATGCCGGCGGCTTCGGCCGCGGCCGTGGTGGCCACGGGCCCTGGGGTCCCGGCAAGGGGGCGGCCCCCGGCGCCTCGCCGACCCCCTCCGCGACACCGGGCTGACCTCGATACCGGGCTGACCTCCGGGCCGCCCTCCAATCCCACGCCGGACGCGGCGCGGTTGCCCTCGGGCCCGCGCCGCGTCTTGCTGTCCGGTCCGCCCGACCGCACGAAGGGCGCCCCGGCCGCTGGGGGGATAGCAGCCGGGGCGCGGTCAAATCCTAGACCCTCGGAGCCAGGAAAGCCGGCCAGCATCGCGGGCGATCCCCGCGACGGGCCTCAGCCCTTCGCCGGCAGGGACCTCGCAATCGATTGGCTGTCTCACCGGATCAGATGAATGAAAACGCCCCCGGTCGCCGGGCGTCCCGCCGCCAGGTCGGGCGCTGCGCGCGGAGCCGGGAGCTCAGCTACTCAGCCCGCAGGAATCCTCCCGGTGCGGAACCGCCGTCGCTGGTACGCCAGCACGAGGAACAGGATCGACGGTGAACGTCGTGGCGCCATTCGAGAAGCTGCCGAAGGCCGAAGCGTTGCCCACACGACACCGCGAGTAGGTCGAGCAGGTGCCGGCCGGGATTGCGGGCACGACGAGCGCGAAGACGGTGCCGGGCCTCGTGTCGCCCAGACGCCACCGGCGCCGATCGGTGGGTGGGTGGCCACGCCGTCGAGCTCGAGGAGGCGGGGATCGTTGCTCGTCGTGACCGGTGGTGAGGGCGAGGCACCTGCGGCGGTGGTCGCCAGGAGCATGCGACGGCCGCAAGCACAGCAGCCACTCGCACCGCGACAGCCGAGCTTGAGGTCCGATGCACAGGCCGGCTCATCGTGTCATGCTGCGAGCCTCGGTGAGGTCGTCGTCCCGCGCGGATCGAGCCGCAGCCACCCGATGCTGGAGCTCCGCCGCACCCCCGTCGATCCTCGCCCCGGCAATCCCCGGAGGATGGAGAACGGACGTGGTGCTCACCCCCGGGGGGCTCCTCGAGGTCACGGCGCAGAGCCTGACTGCTGTTCTCGGCGTGTGGCTCGGGCTCACCGTGCTCACGCGCTCCAGGGCGCCCCACGCCCGCGTCTTCTCCCTGGTGGCGCTCGCCCTGGCCGCGTGGAGTTGCGCGGTGATCGTGCAGCGGCTCTCGGCGTCCATCTCCGCTACCGAGGCGGCCCATGGCGTGGAGGAACTGGCCGCGGCGCTGATCGTGCCCGCGACGGCCCACTTCTCTCTCGTGATCGCGAGCGAAGGCCGCCCGTCGCGCCGAAGCGTCCGGCTGATCGCGCTTGCCTACGTCCTGAACATCGCGTTCGCGCTGCCCGGGATCATCAACCGGTCGGCACCCATCGCGATCAGCGCCCCACAGTTCGTCATCGGCCCGGTGCCCGGCGCGGCGCTGGGGTGGGCGTGGATCCTGACACGGCTGGTCACGCTCCTGGCGGCGGCCGGCTGGCTGCTGGGCGCCTATCGCCGGGCGAAGTCGGATGTCGGTCGACGCCGACAGCTCGGGTTGACGCTCGCGACGGTGGCGGTCGGTGCTCTCGGGGGGATCATCCGGCTGTTCTCGGTCGTGGGCGCGACCGACCCCTGGATCGGCGTCTCCCTGGTGACGCTCTCGATGATCCTGTCGGCGTCGGTGGTCTTCTCCGCAGGTGTCTTCTTCGCGCCCGAGATCGCCGGCCGGGCCTTCTGGAGGTCCCTCGGCCTCGGCCTCGGCCTGTTCCTCCTGGTCGGCGCGCTGCTGATCGTGGACGCCGCGAGCCGCCGCGTCCTTGGGCTCGACCTGCCGCTGCCCATGATCCTGGCGCTCGTCATCACGATCGCCGTCTACGAGCCGGCGGCGACGTGGGGACGCGCTCGGCTGGGGGGACGCACACCCACAGCCCTCGCTCGAGACCGCCTCCTCGTGGCCGTTGGCCAGCCGTCACTGGGCCGGCAGGCGGCGAGGGCGGGGGTCCGGCCCGCGCTCGCCCGGGTTGCCAGCGCGCTTGATCTTGCGGGTGCCGAGGTCGTCCTGAGCGACGGTTCGATCGCCGCGACCGAAGGGGCGACGCCGGACCCTGCGACGTCACCCGCGATCGCCCTGATGGCGCACGAGGAGCACATGGGTGAGCTGCGCGTCGGCAGGACGCTCTCGGGCGCTCCGCTGAGCCTCGGTGACGAGGAGCTGCTCCGACTCTCAGCGGCCTATGTTGCCGCGGCCCTGCAGACGGGCCGGCGCGAGGACGAGCAGGCAGTGGCGCTGACGGGCCTCAGCCGGGATCGGGCGGGGGTCGACTCGGCAGCCTCCGAGCTGCACGAGGCGCTCGTTCGTCGCGCTGGCGCCCTGCCCGGGTTGCACGTGTTTGCCCTTGGCCCTCTTCGCGTCGAGCGCGGCGATGCCACGATCGAGCACTGGGGCGGCGAGAAGGCCGGGACGCGCCAGGCCCAGGCGCTGTTCGCCTTCCTGTTCGACCGTGGGGAGCGTGGACTGGCCAAGGACGAGGCGCTCGAACTGATCTGGCCCGACACGGATGTGGACCGCGCGGACCTGGCGTTCCACCGGACGCTGGGCGGGCTGCGTCACACGCTGGACCAGCGGGGCGACGGCGGCAAGCGAGCGGTGCGGTTCCACAACGACCGGTACCGGCTCGATCCCGGCATCGTCGAGTGGTCGGACGTCGCGGTCTTCCTCGCACGCCTGGACCAGGCGCGCGAGGCCGGAGTTGGTGCCCAGGGACTGCGGCTTCTCGAGGAGGCTCGCCGCCTGTACCGGGGTGAGTACCTCGACGACTGCCCGTTCTACGGCGACAGCGTCTTCGTCGAGGATCGCCGGGCATCGTTGCGCGGGCGCTCCATCGACCTGCTGATCTCGCTCGGGCAGGGCTACGAGTCGTCAGGAGACCGGGCCTCCGCCGCGGCGGCCTACCGGGAGGCGGTTGCCGTATCGGTCGACGGCAGCCCGTCCGCCGAGGCCGGCCTCGCGCGGCTGGTGGCCTCCGGCTGAGGGTGTGCCCGTCCCAGGGCTGTCTGCCACAGGACCGGGGGCCGGGCGTCACGGCCCAAGAGGTCCAGGTACTGGCTCGACGACCAGTGCACCCAGAGCCTGCAGCTGCTGCCGATCGGCCTGATGTGCGTCGCCAACCACGGCTCGACATGGTTCGGCACCCCGAAGACCTGATGCCCGTCACGACCCTGATGCCCCGCGACACACCGCAGTCCTGCCGCATCCCCGCCGCAGGGGCAACCCGCCAAGGTGCGGAACAGGCGCCCACGGGATCGGGGCGCGTCATCGTTCGCGGAGGAACTGTCATGCGGTACGGCCGGATCGGCGGCGGGCTCGTGGTCGGCGGCTGGGGGCTGCTCGTCGCCGGGATGGCGCTTTCGTGGGTCGCGGGCTCCGTGGTCGGCGGCGCAACGATGTCGGCATCCCTCGCGGTGGTCGGGTGCGGGGCGGCGCTCCTCGCGATCAAGGGTCCGGCGCCCCTGCGCGGTCGGGCCGTGCGGGTCGGCCTCGGGATCATGGCGGCGGGGCTGCTGGGCGTGGCGGGATCGTCGATCGCCGCCGCCCGCCTTACCTACGACCCGCTCGAGGACATGCCGACTGTCGTGCTGTTGCTCGGCGGGGGGCTGCTGCTGTTCGTCGGCATGCTGGTGACCCAGCTGTCGCTCATTCGTGCAGGCGGCCTCGCCCGCCGGCTGGGTGCTCTCTTCTTCGCTGGGTTGGGCGGGATCTACCTCATGGAGAGCCTGGCCGCCCTCAGCCCGGACTCCGTGCCGCTCCAGCTCATCACGGGTGCGCTGGCCCTCGTCGGTGGCGCCGGGTTCCTGGTCGGATGTGCCGGACCTGGGCTGCTCGCCCTCCGGGGTGACCGGGCCACGGTCACGGCATCGGCATGACGCCTCGATCGCGACCACGGCTGGCGATGCGGCGGCACTCGCTGCTCGGCCTCCTCACGGCGATCGCCCTTCTCGGACTGCCGGGGCTGCCCGCGATGGCTGCCGCGAGCACCAACTCCGGGCCCTCGCTTCCGCCTCGCGTGCCGGGGGCATCGACGCTGGAGGCCGGCACACCGCTCACGCTATCCGGGACACGTTCCACGAACGAACCCGTGGGGTGATGGCCCGGGGGGCGGACGGTCAGTTGATGGACGTGTCCGTGGTGACGCTCAACGACACGTGGCGCGCCGTCCTGCTCTTCGGCGCGGCCGCGGGCTTCATCGCCCACGCGGTCGCCCCGCCGTCGACGTAGACCTCGGGCGCACCGCGCCGGCACTCGGGGTCGAACAGGCCGGCGACCTGCTCCCACTCGGCGTCGGCGAGGTCGACGATCGTGCCCATGCCCGGCATGCTCAGGCCAGGCTGTGACACCTTTGCTGGCACGAGCGGGGAGATTCGTGCGTGAGAATTCGGCTACAGGCCCTCAGTCGGCGACATTGGCCTTGGTTGTCGACGCCACCGGGCGACGCGCTGCTTGAGGGTCTTGTCGCGACAACCAGCTGTCCCCGCCCCTTCAGGGGACTCGCGCGATCAGCTCGTCGAGACCCTGAGCGGCGAAGCGCATCGCAGACCCGTACGGCGCGGATAGAAGCTCCCGTGGCTCACACCCCTGGTCGAGCAGGGTGGTGATCAGCTGGTCGCCGACCCAATACCCGCATCTGTGCGGGATCGTCGATCCTTGAGGCATAGAGAAGATGTCTCGAATCACGGCCGCGTCACCGTTGTGCAGATTCGTGCGCACAAGCTCGATCAACTCGACTCGCCTGGTGGCACAGGCTTCGACCCAGTCGCTGTGCGATTCGTCGAACCACAGGTACCCCGAGTCACTGATGCCTGGACGCATCCTGCGGGACAGAGCCACTGCAGCCCCTTCGCGCCAGAGATTCGCGCCAACGGTCTCATCCCATACCGCGCCCTCCTCCACCGCGTGCAGGGCCTCGTGGGCCACGAGGACCGCATCGAAGGGGGGTTCGGGGAGCAGCTCCAGGGCAAGGAACAAGGTTCGAAACCCATCGAGCGTCGCCACCCACCCATTCGACGACCCCACACCAACGAGCAGCACGGCATGCCACGGCCGGTCCCCCGCCAGCCCCAGTATGTCGAGCTGCTGTGCAGCGTGGTCGATGAGCGCCTTGGCTCGAACCTCGCGATCTTGGACGAGCGGAACCAGGTGGTCGAACTCGGCGGCCGACTCCGCCCGGCGCTTGGGGTCCCCCCACGCTCGGTAGTAAGTCTGAAATGCCGACCTGTGCGCAGCCTCGTATTGATCTCGCCACGCCTTGACTCTGGCCTCGCCAGGAGTCACGTCCCTGAGGCGCACGAACTCGGGGACGGTGGAGGTGATGCGTACCACCCTGCGATCCCTCCTTGGTTCACTCCCCCGCGTCCTGCGAGCATAGACCGGTTCGGCACGTGTCCAGCTTGGGAATCTCGCCAGCGGTCCCGCTTGACACCCGCGACGGCATGATGAAAGGAGGCAGGGTCGAGGTGTGTGCCGCCCGCTACCTGCTGAGCGTTGGGGCCAACATTCAGGAACCGCGCCACCAGCTCCGGCGGCGACTTCTCGAACACGGCCATTCGAACGCCTCCCTGGCTGCTCGATACCCGGCCTGCTCGACCCGGATGGCCCCAGGAGGACGGCGGCAGGGCCCGAGCCTACGCCGCCGCGTGCTGAGCCGCCCGGTTCCGAGGCTTCGCAGCTCCGCTGCGCGAGGGGTCAACCGCCGCTTCCGTCGGGCGGAACGGGGGCGCCAACCGTCCGAACGCCTGACATCATTGGGAGGTCCCGTCCGGGCCCCCCTCCCTGCCCATCCTTCTCGCGCCGGCCCACGCCGGCCGGTTCGATCCCATGAGGTGACCACGATGCGAATCCTGGTGATCGGCGCCGGTGGCGTCGGCAGCGCGGCGGTGGGCATCGCTGCCCGGCGTGACTTCTTCGAGCACATGGTGGTGGCCGACTACGACCCCGTCCGCGTGGAGCATGCGCTGGCCCAGGTGGCGGGCGATGCCCGGTTCTCCGGGGCGCGCGTGGACGCCTCGAACGTGGACGCGATGGTGGCGCTCATTCGCGAGCACCTGATCACCCATGTCCTCAATGCCGTGGATCCGCGTTTCGTCATGCCGATCTTCGACGCCTGCGGGGCGGCCGGCGTGGGCTACATGGACATGGCGATGTCGCTCTCGCGCCCGCATCCGGAGCGGCCCTTCGAGCAGAGCGGCGAGAAGCTGGGCGACCGGCAGTTCGCGAAGGCCGGCGAGTGGGAGGCGGCCGGGCGACTCGCGCTGGTGGGCCTGGGCGTGGAGCCCGGCCTGTCGGACATCTTCGCGCGTTACGCGCAGGACGAGCTGTTCAGCGAGATCGACGAGGCGGGCGTGCGAGACGGCGCCAACCTGACCGTGGACGGCTACGAGTTCGCGCCCTCGTTCTCCATCTGGACGACGATCGAGGAGTGCCTCAACCCGCCAGTCATCTGGGACGAGGGCCGGGGCTGGTACACGACGCCGCCGTTCAGCGAGCCCGAGACGTTCGAGTTCCCGGAGGGGATCGGCCCGGTCGAGTGCGTGAATGTCGAGCACGAGGAGGTGCTCCTGATCCCGCGCTGGGTCAAGGCGAAGCGGGTCACCTTCAAGTACGGCCTGGGTGACGAGTTCATCAACGTGCTCAAGGTGCTCCACACCCTGGGCCTCGACCGCACGGATCCCGTGATGGTGAAGGGCGTGCCGGTCTCGCCCCGGGACGTCGTGGCCGCCTGCCTCCCGGACCCGGCTGGCCTGGGCGACCGGATGCACGGCAAGACTTGCGCCGGGACCTGGGTCACGGGTCGCGGCAAGGACGGGGCGCCGCGCGCGGTCTACCTCTACCACGTGGTGGACAACGACTTCTCGATGGCCGAGTACGGTTCGCAGGCGGTGGTCTGGCAGACGGCGATCAATCCGATCGTCGGCCTGGAGCTGCTGGCGCGCGGGACCTGGTCCGGCGCTGGCGTCCTGGGCCCGGAGGCCTTCGAGCCGAAGCCGTTCCTGGACCTGCTGGTCGAGTACGGGTCCCCCTGGGGGATGCGGGAGGAGCCGGCGCCCGCGGGCTGAGCCTCACCCCCGGTCGTGCCGCCAGACTCCTATGAGGATCTGGTGGGAAACGAGCACGACCGGGTACCGGTCGGAGCGTCGCGCGTTCAGATCCTGTCGATCCGCCGCGGGGAGAGGCGCGGGCCGTATCGCGGCGCCGCGAACCCGCCCAGCTCCAGCAGGCGGATCACGCGCCCGCGCTGCCCCCGGTATGGCTCCAGCAGGTCCAACATCCGCTGGTCCGTGCCGCGGGGCTCGCCGGCTAGCGCCCACGCGACCATGTTCGGGATGTGGAAGTCGGCGACGCTCACCGCATCAGGGTCGCCGAACGCCCTCATGCCCACCTCGGCTGCCGTCCATGGCCCGATCCCGGGGAAGGCCAGCAGCGCCGCGTAGGCCGTCTCGCGGGCGGCGGGGGCTGCGCCCGGTCCGGCGGCGGCCTCACCGAGGCGCTCCAGGCGGGCGGCCTCGCGGCAGACCGCCCGGACCAGGTCCGCGCGCCGCCGCTCCAGACCCAGCGGGTGGAACGCGTGGTAGGGGAGCCTCGCGAGAACGTCCGGTGCCGGCAGGAGGCGCAGGCCGGGTGGCCCGGGCGCGTCCTCGCCGGACGTGTCGACGAGCCCGCGGAGGGTCCGCCGTGCCTCGTCGCCGGTGACCTTCTGTTCCAGGATGGCCGGGATCAGCGCCTCCAGTACCGCGCGGGTTCGCCCGATCCGGAGGCCGGGCGAGCGCTTCACGGCCGCGTTCACCGCGGGGTGATGCGGGACGAGGACGCCCGGATCATCGTCCAGGCCCAGGAGCCCCTCGAGGCCGGCGAGCGCCCATGTGCTTCCGGGCCCCCACGCCCTCGCCCGGATCGATCCGTCGCGCGCCTCGATGAACAGCGTGACCGGCCCGTCCGGCGTGCGGGTCGCCCGCCAGGCGGAGCCCGAGACCTCGAACCGCATCGACGGGTCACCGCGGCCGCGGGCGTGGACGGCCAGGGTCAGGCGGAGGCTGTACCGCAGCGGCAGCGGCAGCTCACGCTCGGCGTCGTGGGATCCCGGGGCGCGGTCCAAGGTCATGCGTGCGTCCTCGACTTGACGATGTCGGGTAGCCTACGCGCGCATCGTGCGTACCGGGATCATCGTCGGGTCGCGGCTCTCGTGGTCGCCGCCGCCCGGGCCGCTGCGGCCAAACCTGTGAGAACCCTCATGTTCGACACATCCCACTCCGCTGCCGGCCCCATATGTTCGGGGAGAAGGCGTCGGCTCCTCCCGACGTCTGGCTGATGGAGGACCGATTGGGGCAATGCGAAGCGTGACCCGGCGATGACACGCCGGGACCGCGAGGTGCAGCGCGCTCGTACCCGGCAGACCGGCAACGTGGAACCGGCGCTGTGGCCTGGTACTCGGCCGTCCGAGCCTGTCCCCGAACCAGGCATTCGGGAGCAGCTGGAGCGGGCGAGCGTGCCCGCTCGCGCGCTTCTCCCGCTCCGCCTGTTCTTCGGTGTGACATTCCTCTACGCCGGCTTCGACAAGCTGCTGGACCCGGCCTTCTTCGACGCGTCGGGCCCCGCCTCGATCGTCGGCCAGCTGGCCGCGTTCGCCCGCGTCTCGCCGCTGGCTCCCCTCGTGCACCTGATCCAGCCCTTCGCGATCCCGATGGGACTGCTGATCGCCATCGCGGAGATTGCCATCGGGCTCGGCGCGCTCACCGGGCTCGCCTACCGCCTGGCCGCGGCCGGTGGGGCTGTGCTCTCGCTGGTCTTCTGGCTGACGGCCTCGTGGACGACCCACCCGTACTACTACGGTGCGGACCTGCCCTATGCGTTCGGCTGGGTGACCCTCGCGCTCGCCGGTCACGCCGGGCTGCTCGTTCCCACCGCCATCCGGGACCTCGGCAACCGGGTCGTGGACCAGGGCCCGTGGGGCCCTCGCGGTGTCCCCTCGAGCGCACGACTGCGGGACCGACCCGGGCTCGTCGAGGAGCCCTCGGCCTCCCGCCGCTTCGTGCTCCAGGCGGCCGTGCTCGGGGCCGCGGCCCTGGCCGTCGCCTCGCTCGCCGCCCCGGTGCGGTTCCTGCGACCGTCGGGCACCGGCAACCGGACGGCCTCGGCCGGTGGCGGCACCGTCACCCCCACCGATTCTCCGGCCGGCACCCCCTCAGCTTCCGGCACCCCGCAACCAGGCGGGACAGCCCCCGCAACGGCCGGCACGGGCCCCGCGGCCACGCCGTCAGTCGCCCAAGGCGTCACGGTGTCGACCATCGCCAACGTTGACAAGCAGGGCGCAGCCCTCATCCGGATCCCTGCGGATGCCCCCAGCCCGTATCCCGCCGGTGATCCCGGGATCATCGTCAAGCTCCCCGACGGGACCTACGTCGCCTACGACGCCACCTGTACCCACAGGGGCTGCACGGTGGGCTGGGACGCGCAGGACAGCGTGATCCTCTGTCCATGCCACGGGGCCGCTTTCGACCCCGCCAACCATGCCGCGGTCCTCGGCGGACCGACGAACACGCCGCTCCTGGAGCTGCCGATCGTCGTGGACCACCAGGCCGGGACGATCAGCCTCCGCGCCTGAGCACGTCCCCGCCCACGTCACCGTGACGCGGATGCCCGCACGACGCGTTCTTCCGAACGATGAGAGGCCGGATGACGGGCGCGCCGGATGACGGGCGCCCATCCGGAGATGGCTTCCGCCGTACCATCGCACGAAGCCGCCGACCATCCTGACTGCGGTCGCGGGCGACGCAGTGCGCGCATGCAAGGACGATGACATGACCTGGACGCTGGACCACTGGATCGACGGCACGGCCCATGCGCCCGCCAACGGCCGCTATCTCGATCGCACCAGTCCCGTGGACGGCACGCTCGTGTGCCGCGTCGCCGACGGGAACGCCGACGACGTCGACGCGGCGGTCGTGTCGGCGGCACGCGCCCTGCCCTCCTGGCGCCGCACCCCGGCTGCCGTGCGCGGCCGCCTCCTGATCGAGGTCGCACGCCGCATTCGCGAGGCCGCGGCGTCCCTGGTCACGGAGGAGATCGCGGAGACCGGCAAGCCGCGTTCGACCGCCGCCGCGGACGTCGAGGTTGCCGCCCAGTACTTCGAGTTCTACGGCGAGGTGATCAACGCGGTCAACGGCGAGACCATCGACCTCGGCAGCGACTACCACTCCTTCACCCGCAACGAGCCCGTGGGCGTGGTGGGCGTGATCACGCCCTGGAACGTGCCGATCAACCAGGCCGCCCGAGCGGTCGCCCCCGCGATCGCTGCCGGCAACACGGTCGTGCTCAAGCCCTCGTCGTTGACGTCCACCACCTCGATCCGCCTCGCCGAGCTGTGCCAGGCGTCCGGACTGCCGGACGGCGTCTACAACGTGCTCCTCGGCGGCGGTGCGACGACCGGTCCGGCCATCGTGACGCACCCGGTTGTGCGCAAGGTCGCCTTCACGGGCTCGGTCGAGGTGGGCAGGGAGCTGGCGCACCTTGCGGCGGACCGGCTGATCCCGCTCACCCTGGAGCTCGGGGGCAAGAGCGCCAACATCGTGTTCGCGGATGCGGACCTGGACAAGGCCGCGACCTGGGCCACGACGGCCTTCACGAGCAACGCCGGCCAGGTCTGCTCGGCGGGCACCCGGCTCCTGGTCCAGCGCGACATCCACGACCGGTTCGTGGCCATGGTCGCGGAGCGGGCATCCGCGCTCCGGCCGGGCGATACCATCGGCCCCGTGATCAGCGCCGGGCAGTACACGACGATCCGCGGCTACCTCGAGATTGCCGAGAGTGAGGGCGCCGTCCCGGTCATCGGTGGCACGACGGCGGTCGGCGATGCCGGCCCGGGCCTGTTCGTCTCGCCAACCGTCTACACCGGCGTCCACAACGGGATGCGCATCGCCCGCGAGGAGGTCTTCGGCCCGGTTCTCGCCGTGATCCCGTTCGACACGGAGGAGGAGGCGATCGCCATCGCCAACGACTCCCCGTACGGCCTCGTGGCCGGTGTCTGGACCCGCGACATCTCCCGCGCCCTGCGAGTGGCCGCGGAGATCGAAGCCGGGCAGGTGTTCGTCAACTCCTGGTGGTCCGGTGGGGTGCAGACTTCCTTCGGCGGCACGAAGCTGTCCGGATACGGCCGCGAGAAGGGGATCGAGGCGCTGCGCCACTACACCCAGACCAAGTGCGTGACGGTCGCGCTGTGACCGCGTCCGGTCTCCGCCCCGTGGACGCCGTCGTGTTCGACTGCGACGGCGTGCTCGTTGATTCGCTCGGAAGCCTTGACCGGGCGTGGCGCCGGTGGGCGGTCGACTACGGTCTGGACCCGGAGGCGGTGCTCGCTGTGATCCATGGTCAGCCAACCCGTGACACCGTCCCCACGCTCGTGCCGGCCACCGACGCCGAGGCGGCGATCCGGCGCATCGACGACTACGAGCTCCGGGATGCGGACTCCGTGACGGCGCTGCCTGGGTCCGCCGCCCTCCTGGCCGCGATCCCGCCGGGCCGATGGGCCGTCGTGACCTCCGCGTCGCGCGCCCTGTTCAGGGCGCGCTTTGCCGCCGCCGGCCTGTCGGAGCCCGCCATCGTGGTCACCGCCGACAATGTGACGCGTGGCAAGCCCCACCCGGAGGGGTACGCCCTGGCGATCCGGCGGCTCGGCGTGGCACCGGAGCGCGCCGCGGTCTTCGAGGACAGCAGCGGTGGGATCGCCGCGGCGATCGCGTCAGGGGCGGGGACCGTCATCCGCGTCGGGACGGGGGAGCCGGGTCCCGGGCAGGCGGCCGTCGTGGCGGACCTGCGGAGCGTGGGCTGGCGGGACGGGCTGGTCCTGTACGGCAACGCCGCCGCGTCCGTTCGTCCCGACGGCGATCCGTCCTAGCGGCCGGCCGATCCGGGCGGCCCGGGGAGCAGGACTCCGGCTCAGGCCCGGGGTGCCGCCGCCCCGACCACCGGCCTGATCAGCTCGATCCCCTGCGCGGCGAGGCCGGCCGACACCCGCCGCCGCATCTCGATCTCGACCTTCATCCGGCTCTCCGGCCTAACGCGCCCTGGCAGGCGGATGGTCGCTCCGGCCACGAGGCTCGACGTCGGCCCGATGCCCGGGGTCGGCGCCCAGCGTCCGGGCCTGTGTCTCCATCACGCGCACGAGGACCCGGTGGATCGCGGGCCGTGTCCACCGGTAGGCGAACAGCAGCGCGACCGCGATGAGGAGGAGCGCAAGCCCATGGGCGGTCAGCCAGGCGATGAGCTCACTGGAGCTCCCGGTCAGGTTGGGCACGGGTCCACTCAGCCC
>DATCGK010000007.1:0-2606 GCA_036508975.1 Candidatus Limnocylindrales bacterium | reverse complement strand
GATCGGTGGGGTCGCCGCGGCCCAGTTCCTCGTGGCGCTCACGGTGGTCGTCGGGCTCTACGGTTGGCAGCTGCAGCGTTCGGGAATGCGCTTGTGGCCGCTGCTCCGTGGCCTGTGGCTGCCCGTGCTCGCCGGCATCGGCTCAGGCGCCATCGCGTACGGCATCGCCCAGCTCGGCCTCGGACAGTTCCTCGCCAGCCTCTTGGCGGGACTGGCGTCCTGCGCCGTCATCGGGGTGCTGCTCCTGCGCCACCGACCGGAGCTGGCGCGGCTGCGCAACGCGGAGGGCAGCGCATGAAGGTCCTCGTGTATCCCCACGATCTCGGCATGGGGGGCAGCCAGACCAACGCGATCGAGCTCGCGGGCGAGCTGGTACGCCTCGGCGTGGAGTGCACCGTCTTCGGCCGACCGGGCACGCTGAACGCCCGCATCGAGGAGCTGGGGCTCCCGTTCATCGAGTCCGTCGATCCCGGGCGTCGGCCATCCCTCGAGGTGATGCGACAGTTACGCGACCTCGTCGCGAAGGGCGGCTTCGACATCGTCCATGGCTACGAGTGGCCGCCGACCCTCGAAGCCGTCCTCGCGGTGCGCGGCCTGCCTGGCACGGCGGTCGTCTCGACGGTGATGTCGATGGCGGTCGCGCCGTTCATCCCGTCCTGGGTCCCGCTGGTGGTGGGAACCCAACAAATCGCCGCCACCGAGAAGGCCGGCGGGCGCCCCCGGGTGGAGCTGCTGGAGCCACCCGTCGACCTGCGCCACAACGTTTCCCCGGACCCCGACGCCCTCCAAGCCTTCCGTCGCTCGTGGGGACTGGACGGGCGTCCGTTGGTCGTGTGCGTCACCCGGTTGGCCGCCCGGCTGAAGCTGGAAGGACAGCTCACCGCGATCGAGGCGGCCGGAGGCCAGCAGGAGTTCCAACTCCTGATCGTTGGCGACGGCCCTGCTCGGGCGGAGGTGATGCGGGCCGCCGAGCGTGCGAACGCGACCGCTGGTGCGAGGACCGTGGTGCTCACGGGAGAGTTGCTGGACCCGCGTCCCGCCTACGCCGCAGCGGATGTCGTGATGGGCATGGGCGGCTCAGCGTTGCGGGCGCTGGCCTTCTCCAAGCCGCTGATCGTCCAGGGCGAAAACGGCTACTTCGAAGCGCTGACGCCCGAGACCTGGCCACTCTTCCGCTGGCAGGGATGGTACGGGGTCGGCGACGGTTCGCAATCCGGGCGTCCCAGGCTTCTTTCGGCGCTCTTGCCTCTGCTGCACGACGCTGGGCCGCGTGCCGATCGGGGCAGGTTCGGAAGGGAAGTGGTCGAGGGGCACTCTCTCGCCCGGGCGGCGGAGCGGCAGTTGGAGTTCTACCGCGCGGCGCTCGCAGCGCGTTTCTCACCGGGGGAACGCACCGTCGGTAATGTCGTCGCGGCTGGCAGGTTCGGGGCCTACCACCTTCGGCGCCGTGGGTCGCGCCTGACGGGCCGGCACAGCGTCGACGGCTTCAACGCGGTCCCGGTTGCCCGGCTCGCGGCCCCATCGCCCCCACGTCGCGCCGCGGTGCAGGCGGCCGGAGGGACGACGATCGTGTACTTCCCCGGCGTTTCATGGGAAGCGGTGCCTGGAACGGATCATCACCTCGCCGCCGCGCTTGCCCAGCATCACCCGGTGCTTTGGGTGGATCCCCCGCGGTCAGTGCTCGCTCGGTGGCGGGGGAGCGGGTCGGCGGAAGCGCTGGAGCGGGAGCCGGCGCCCGGAATCACCCGTGTCACCGTGACGACCCCTCCCGGGGTCACCCGGCCATTCGTCCGAAGCCTCGCCGTCGCCATGGTCAGCCACGCCGTCCGCCGAGCCCTGCGACAGTCTGGGGACACCCCGCTGGCCTGGATCTGCTCTGCGACCGGGCCTCTGCTCGGCAGCGTCCGGCCCGGCCCTGCACCACGGGTCTACTTCGCCACGGACGACTTCGTCGCCGGGGCGCCCTTGTGGGGGATGTCCACCGTTGCCCTGCACGCCGCACGCGAGCGGAATCTCGCGCGCTGACATCGTCCTGGCCGTCACCCGTGCCCTTGCCGACGCCCTGCTGCGAGGCGAGCGTCCACCGGTCGTCTTCCCCAACGGCTGCGACTTCCACCGCTTCGACCATCTGGCGGACGTGCTCCCCGCCCGCCAGGTTGCGCTATCCCCACCCATCGCGGGCGTCGTGGGCCAGTTCAACGAGCGAACGGACCTGGATATGCTCACCGCGGTCCAGGAAAGCCTTATCAGCCTTCTCCTGGTCGGCCCGCGTCACTTCGCCTCCCCCGAAGCATCCGAGCGCTTCGCCCAGCTGACGATGCGCCCGGGCGTCCAGTGGGTCGACCGCGTGCCCCAGGACGATTTGAACTGCTACCTCAGGTGCTTGGCAGTGGGTTTGACTCCCTATGCGGATTCCGTGTTCAACCGGCGTAGCTTTCCACTCAAGACCCTGGAATATCTTGCGGCCGGCATCCCGGTGGTGTGCACCGACGTGGCTCCAGTGACCGATTTCGACCGGGGCGCTTCGTCCACGCGTTCCGGGCACGATCACCCGTTCGGCCGGAGTGAACGCCTCCGAGATCGCCAGGTCGTCCGACATGACGGAT
>DATCGK010000006.1:0-2089 GCA_036508975.1 Candidatus Limnocylindrales bacterium | reverse complement strand
CCAGCAGTGAAATCGTTCCGTATCGGTACGTCGCCCCAACGCGTCGGGGGATATGACCGGGTCACCGGAAGCCAGCAGTACGTGGCCGACATCCGTCTGCAGGACGTCCTCCAAGCAAAACTCGTCACGCTTGACTGCGCGCATGCCCGGATCATCTCGATCGACACCTCGGCCGCCGAGCAGGTGCCCGGCGTCCGCCTGGTCATGACGGCCGCCGACTTGCCACAGCCCGTGCCCCGCTTCGGGCCCCAGCTTTCTGACCGCCCGGTCATTGCCGTCGGCGAGACGAAGTACCACGGCGAGCCGGTCGCGGCGGTCGCGGCCGAGACGAAGGACGCGGCCGAGGAGGCGGCGCGCCTCGTCAAGGTCGAGTACGAGGAGCTACCCGCGATCTTCAGCGTGGCGGCCGCGCTCGACCCGGAGGCTGTCCTCGTCCAGGACCCGGCGCTCCGTGCCGGCGACCCGCGGGCGACGACGAACGTCTTCCGCGAGCACCGCTTCGGCTGGGGAGACGTGGAGACGGCGTCCGCGGACCTCGTCATCGAGAACGCGTACACCTTCCCGATGGTCACCCATTTCGCCATCGAGCCGCATGGGTTCATGGCAGCGCCGGATGGCGACGGGATCGCTTGCTGGAGCTCCATCCAGCACCCCTACCTCCTGCAGAAGATGCTCGCGAAGATCCTCGGCCTCCCGCTGGCCAGGGTGCGGGTCTTCGCCCCGGACCCGGGTGGCGGCTTCGGCGGCAAGCAGAACCCCAAGCTCGAGCCGCTGGTCGCGTTCATGGCCCTCCGGGCGGGCCGGCCCGTGCGCCTGATCCTGACCCTGGAGGAGACATTCCAGGCCGTTCGGCGCACGTCCGCCGAGGTCCGCGTCCGGACCGGGTTCCGCTCTGACGGCACGCTGGCCTTCCAGGACATCGCCGCGGACTACCTGGCGGGGGCGTACGTGGACATCGCCGACCGGGTGGTGAGCAAGGGCAGCTATCCGGCCTGCGGTCCCTACCGCGTCCCGGATGCGCGCATCGTGGCGCGCAGCATCCTCTCCCACACCCCGCCTTCAACGGCCTTCCGCGGGTTCGGGAATCCCCAGGTCAACTGGGCGGTCGAGTCGAACCTCGACGAGGGTGCCCTGGCGCTGGGGATCGACCGCCTGGAGATCCGCCTGCGGAACCTCGCCCGCCCGGGCGAGGACTTCATTCCCGGCGACACGCCGGCCGACGGCGACTGGGGGCAGACGGTCCGCCGAGCCGCCGAGCTGATTCGGTGGGGGAGCCCGCTCCCGGAGGGACGCGGGCGCGGGATCGCGGTCGGGATCAAATCGGGGCCCACCACCGGCCTCTCCTACTCGACCGTCCGGCTGCTGGCCGACGGCAGCGTCCTGGTCTATACGGGCACGTCCGATATGGGCCAGGGTGCGCGGACGGTCTACGCCCAGATCGCGGCCGAGGAGCTCGGCGCCCCGCTCGCCTGGGTCACCGTCGTGATGGGCGACACATTCAGCGTCCCCTACGACCAGCAGACCTCCGCCAGCCGGTCGACGGTCCTCATGGGGAACGCCGTCCTTCGCGCCTGCCGGGCGATCCAGGCCCAGGTCCGCACCATGGCCGCGCGGCTCTACGGGTCCGACGAATCCGCGATCGTCGTCGAGCGCGGCGTCGTCCGCCTGCCCGATCGCGAGCTTCCGATCCTCGAGGTCCTGAAGCCCGGCCTGGGACGACTCGGCGGCGAGCTGATTGGCAACGGCGAGATGCGCAAGGACCCGGAGCCCGACCATCCGCTGGGCGGCCGGCCGGCCTTCTTCGAGTTCAACTGCACGGCCATCGAGGCCGAGGTGGACCGCGAAACCGGCGACATCGTCCTGGTCCGTCACGTCACCGTGTCTGATGTCGGGAAGGCCCTCAACCCGCTCCAGGTCACGATGCAGGACGAGGGCGCCGCGATCCAGGGCCTCGGCCACACCCTCATGGAGCACTACATCTACGACGAGTCGGGCCGGATCCGGAACCTGGGCGCCATCGACTACCGGATCCCGACCAGCATGGACCTCCCCCTCGAGATGCAGAGCGCGATCGTGGAGAACGCGGACG
>DATCGK010000005.1:0-3452 GCA_036508975.1 Candidatus Limnocylindrales bacterium | reverse complement strand
TCGTCTTCGGATCTGCTGCACGCCGCGGACCCTGTGGCCGCTGCGCCGCTCGTGGGCTCGTCCCGCGTTTCGGGACCCTACCACCGGTCGGGAATCGCACCCTGCCCCGAAGGCTCTGCCGCGGATGCTACCACCGGGCCGTCGAGGGGTGGCCGGGTGGCGAGGCGCCCGCATGGCGGAAGCGGCACCGGGGTTCCCGGCGCGCACGGTCAGCCGGCGGTCAAAGGCGACATCCGGTGCGTCACGAGCGTGCGCCGCGAGGATCGTGCCCGCCCGGGTGAGCCGGACCCGGGCCAGGCGCCCGAGGCTGCCCCACTCCCGGCCGGGCGATCGACTCGGACCGTGGGCGAGCGAACCCCCGTGTCTGAACCACGCCGTGTCGGCCCGCCTTCGCGGGCTCGCCGGCGAAGGTGGGCCCGGTCCTGCGTGCAACGAGGTCAGCCATCGCGTCCCGCTCGATGGGTTTCGAGAACAGGTAGCCCTGGCCGAGCCCGCAACCCAGCTCCCGCAGCCGCTGGAGCTGCATCGGCGTCTCGATCCCTTCGGCAACGGTCGCCAGCCCGAGCGCCCGCCCGATCTCGACGATCGCACGGACGACTCCTGCCCCATGCCCAGGGTCGTCCAGCGGCGTCACGAACGAACGATCGATCTTGATGTGACTGACAGGGAGCTGGCCAAGGTAGGCCAGCGACGAGTACCCGGTCCCGAAGTCGTCGATGGCGATCTGCACCCCCAGCGCACGGATGGCGTGCAGTCGTTCCAGGGAGGCAGAGCTGTTCTGCATCAGCATGCTCTCGGTGAGCTCGAGGGTGACCCAGCTCGGGGATGCACCGGCATGAGCCATCGCCGCCTGGACGGCCCAGGCGAGCTGGGGGTCGGCGAGTTGGTGGGCCGAGAGGTTGACCGACACCCGGGGCACACGGCCGGGGGACAGCCCTGCCCATCGGGCGACTTCGGTGCACGCGGTCCGAAGGACCCAGGCCCCGATCTCGTCGATCAGTCCCGTCTCCTCGGCGAGGGGAATGAAGACGCTGGGGGCGATCCTTCCCTGGGTCGGATGGTCCCACCGGATCAGGGTCTCGGCCCCAACGAGCTCACCCGTCGCCAAGTCAACGATCGGCTGGTAGTTGAGCACGAACTCAGCCTGGTCGATGGCTCGACGCAGATCCGATTCGAGAGCGAACCGGGCCTCGACCACCTCCTGCATCGCCGCATGGAAGACGACGGCTCGATCACCGCCGCTGTTCCGGGCGACCGACCTCGCCACGCCTGCCCTGCGCAGCAGGTTGCCCGCATTGACCCCGGCCGGCGCAGCCGTCGAGAGGCCGACACTCGCGGTCAGGTGGATCGGGTTACCGCCGAGGTCGATGGGCTCTCGGATCGCGGCAAGCATGCGATCGGCCGTGGCCAGCGCATCCTCCTGCGTCGAGTGGCCGTCGAGCAGGACCCCGAACTCGTCGCCGCCCAGGCGGGCACAGGTATCGGCGGCGCGGACCGAGCCACGCAGGCGGCGAGAGACCTCCTGGAGGACCTGGTCTCCCACCGTGTGCCCGAGACTCTCGTTCACGCGCCTGAAGCTGTCCAGGCCGAGCGACAGGACGGTCGTTCGCTGTTGCGTGCGGGCGGCGCTCGCAAGCGCCTGCCCCACCCGGTCGCGAAGCAGGGTGCGGTTCGGGAGGTCGGTCAGGAGGTCGTGCAGGGCGACCTGCATGAGTTGACGCTCAAGCGTCTTTCGTTCGTGGACGTCGCGCGTGGTGAGAACGATCTGCCCGACGGAGGGGTCGTCGAGGAGGTTGGATGCGACCGTCTCGACCTCGCGCCAGACACCGGTCCGATCCCACAGGCGCCACTCGACCGGCTGGCTCACCGACCGTCCGGCTGCGACATCCGCGAGGAACCCCTGGATCCGTTGCATGTCGTCGGCGTGAACCAGCCTGGAGATGGGACGGCCCACGAGAGTGGCGTCGTCGACCCCGAGGACGCGTCCGGCCGCGGGCGTGGCGTCGGTCACGATGCCGGCGCGGTCGACGAGCACGACCGCATCGGAGCTGTTCGCCTCCAGCGCCCTGAACCGTCCCTCCGACTCCCGCCGTGCCTGCTCGGCCAGCAGGCGGCTGTTGTCGCGCAGCACGAGCTCCTGGCGGATCAGGACGATCGCGGTCAGCATGCCCGCCCCGTACAGGACCTCGATGAGCTCGCCGGTGACCCTGTCCGTGGCCAGCGCGATGAGGACCCAGTAGCCGGCCGCGAGCGCGACATACGGCAGGGCATAGAGCCAGCGGCTCAGGGCGGTGCCGCGGCCCTCCGCCGTCGCGGCGGGGTGCGCCTGGAAGTACCCGGCGAGGGCCATCAGCAGCGTCGAGCTCAGGTAGACGACATCGGGCCAGCGCTGGAGGTCGAACGAGCCGGCGAGGTTCAGCTGCCCGTAGCCGACGTCGGCGAGGAACATCAGCCCGAGGCCGCCGACGAGGGCCGTCAGCGCTCTCGCATCGATCTCCGGTGGGTGGCGCAGCGCGGTCGCGGCGACACCGAACAGGAGCACGAGGTCGCCGATCGGGTAGCCGAGTGCCAGCGCCGCGGTCACGGGATCCGGGTCGAGGGACGCCAGGACGGGCCGAAACAGCGTGTGCCAGACGACGATGCCGCCCCCGATGACCACGATCAGCGAGTCGATCGTGAGCCGCACGGTATCGCGCCTGGCGGACGATGCGCGCTGGAACATGAGCAGGGCAACGACGATGATCGGGTAGTAGGCGACGTAGGCAGCGTCGGCCAGCGACGGGGAAGCGGTGCTGCCGCCCGTAACGTCCAACCCGGCCCAGATTCCGTCGCCCACGGCGTAGACGAGCATCGCCAGGCCGACTACGGCCCAGCCAAGGCGGATCCGCCGGACGTCGATGCGCCACGCGGCGCGAAGGAGAATCGCGCTCGTGAGCAGGTGCAGCCCGGTCTCACCGAGATCGGCGACGGCACGCTGCGTGTCGGCGTCACCGACACCAGTGACGAGCCACGCGACCGTGATGCCCCAGCCGCCGACGACGAGGGCAAGGAGCAGTCGATCGAGGTCGAACCCGCCTGCACCTCGCCAGCGCGGATGGGAACGGGAACGCTCCGGCGTCTGGGCCGGTTCGGGCAGACCGACGAGCCGCCCGGTGTGACCGTGGGGAGCGCGGATCATGCGTGGATCCTGAGCTTCGAGGGGCGTGCCTGGACATGGTGACCGCGAGGACGCGCCAAGGGTGCCCGTCCCCAGGGGAACCCGGACAGGCGCCACAGGTCCGCGTGGCCGCATCCTTTCGCGCCGCCGGCTCTCCTCCAGCCGCCGTAGAGATGTCCGCCGGTTCAAACGGGGGCGATCCACGCGCCCGAGCTCATGCCAACGAGCCGGGGCTCAAGGACGGCCGGGATCGGCTCAGGACATGATCAGGCGATCTGCCCCTGCGACGGCGTCT
>DATCGK010000004.1:0-4031 GCA_036508975.1 Candidatus Limnocylindrales bacterium | reverse complement strand
CCGTGGGTGTGGGCATAGCCGAGACCCCAGGCGAACTGCATGGCCACGTCGAGCAGGCGGGCCAGCACGGCGTCCGGGCCCCCCGCGTAGAGCCGGCCATCGGCGATCCAGTCGGCCAGGCTGCCGCCCTCCACGAGCTCGGCGAAGACCCGGGGGATCCCCCCCAGGGCCCGCACGTAGTGGCAGGTGACGATGTGGGGATGGAGCCCCAGGGCCACCCACGCCTCCGCCTCGGCGGTGAACGCCGCGCTGCCCCCCGCCTGGGCCAGCATCGCAGGGTGGGGGGACTTGACCGCCAGATCGAGGTCCCAGCCCCGGTGGTGCACGCGGTAGACGGTCCCCATCCCGCCTGCCCCGAGGACGCCGCGCACCTCGTACTGCTCGAGCAGCAGATCCCCGCGCTGCCAGGTGTCGGGCACCTCCGGGGCGTCCGGGAAGCGGCGCGTGGCTCCTCCTGCCTCGAGCAGGGTGAGGGGCGCCACCACCAGCCGCTCCGCCTCCCCCGGGCCGGCGCACGCCGGGCAGCGGTCCGCGTCACCCGCCGCGGTGAAGGGCTGCCCGCAGGCGATGCAGAAGCGCGCCTCCATCACGCCTCCCGGTGCCATCCCCGCTCGGTCGCGAGGGCCTCCAGCCTGGCCCGCACGCCCGCCGGGCGCAGCCACCCGTACCCCCGCACCCCGAGCTCGCTCAGCAAGCGCCCGAACGCCTCCTCCGACCAGGCGGGCACACCTTGGCGGGACAGCCCGTCCGGGCCGCAGGGGGTGTGCAGGGTCAGGAAGGTCTCCAGGTACGGCCGGGCTCCCTCGTCCCAGTCGACGGGCTCGGGGAACTCGTACTCCCAGTCGAGGCCCCAGATCCGCACCGTCTTGTCGGCGTCACCGGAGACCGCCCATCGACCGTCCGGCGACACCGCCACCGCGCTGACCGTTCCGGTGTCTCCCTCCAACGTCCGCACGCACGCCCCCGACGCCAGCTCCCAGATCCGCACCGTCTTGTCGTGGCTGCCGGAGACCACCCAGCGCCCGTCGGGCGACACCGCCACCGCGCTGACCAGGTCGGTGTGGCCCTGCAGCGTCCGCACGCACGTCCCCGACCCGAGATCCCAGATCCGCAGCGTCCCGTCGCTGCTGCCGGAGACCACCCAGCGGCCGTCGGGCGACACCGCCACCGCCGCTTCGGTGCGACCCTGCAACGTCTGCACGCACGCCCCCGACCCAGGATCCCAGATCCGCACCGTCCCGTCCCCGCTGCCGGAGACCACCCAGCGACCGTCCGGCGACACCGCCACCGCGTAGACCTCCCTGGTGTGGCCCTGGTGGAGCTGGGGCTGCATCCCCACATCGTCACCTGCCACTAGACGTCAAGCCCGCCAACCTGCTGAGCTCCATGCTGTTCTCGCACCGCATTGACGTCGTCGGTGTGGCCCTCCAGCGTCCGCACGCACGCCCCCGACTCGGGATCCCAGATCCGCAGCGTGTGATCGTCGCTGCCGGAGACCACCCAGCGGCCGTCCGGCGCCATCGCCACCGCCCAGACCACGCTGGTGTGGCCTTCCAGCGTCCGCAGGCACGTCCCCGACTCGGGGTCCCAGATCCGCACCGTGTTATCCCGGCTGCCGGAGACCACCCAGCGTCCGTCGAGCGCCACCGCCACCGCCTCGACCGGTCCGGTGTGGCCCTGCAGGACGTGGCGGGTCCAGGCCTCGCGGAGGGCGGTCCTGCGGCCGGACTGGCCCGCCGCGTGCAGCAGGTCGAGGCGGGCCGGGTGCCTTTCGAAGACGGGCAGGGTGTGGCCAGCCTGCTCCGTCGTGGGCGCGGCCAGCCCAGACTCATCTGCCGGTCGAGTGATGATGATGCTGTGGGGTTCCGGACGGAGGACACGTTCGAGCGCCTCCCGCAACTCGGCCGCAGTCTGGTACCGCTCCTGCGGGTCATCGCTGGCGGCCCGGTCGATCACCGCGGCCAGCTGAAGTGGGATCGACCGATCCCGCTCCCGGATGGGGATGTACGGGTCGTTGAGGATGACGTTGAGCGGATCCCTGCCCGGCGGGAAGTCCCGCCAGACCAGGCCGGTCAACATGGTGTAGAAGGTGGCCGCCATGGCGCACACGTCCGTGTCCGGCTTCATGTACCCGAAGTTGACCACCTGCTCGCGGGGCATGAAGACGGGGGTTCCAGCCACCGACCCCTCCTGCTCCCAGTCGTCCACAGCGGCGTAGTGTTTGGCCAGCTCGTAGCCGGTCAGCTTGGCAAGCTCCCCGTTCTCGGCGAGCCAGATGTCCTGAGGCGTGAGGCCACGGTGCACGATGCCGTGTTCATGCAGATGGGCCAACCCGTCAAGCGCGCCGAACATGATCGGCATCGCCTGCTCGATCGTCAGTCGACCGCCACTCCGCTCCATCAACGAGGCGACACTCTCCCCCGGCCAGTACTCGGTGACCAGGTAGCTCGTGCCGTCGACCGAGCCGTGGTCGAGGACGCGGACCAGGTTGGGATGATCCAGATCACCGGCCAGGTCTACGACCCGTGCGTAGAGCCGGCGGGTATGGGCCCCGGCATCCGGCACGATCTCGATCGCCACCGTCTGGCCGTCAGACCGGCGAGTCGCGTGGTGCACCTGGGCCATTCCATGGCTGCGCAACGGCCGGCCGATCTCATAGCCCGGGATCTCCCCTCCGGGTGCAGCGGGCTGCGCGCGACCCCGCTCCAGCAATTGCTTGATCAGCACCGCCATCGGATCGTCGGTCTGATCGGATCGAACCGTGTCGCCAGGCACCGCGAGCAGCGTGTCCGTGCTGCCCACGCCCTCCCTTTCCGCTGCCACCTCGGACACCGAACCGGGGCGCTCGGCCGGGTGTGCCTGCAGGACCACCTTGAGGGCGGCGATGAGGGGTTCGACGGCGCGGGCGCCGAACGTGCCGAGCGCCGCGGCGGCAGCCTCGCGCACCTCCTGCTCGGGGTCCCTGAGGGCGGCGATGAGGGGTTCCACGGCGCGGGGGTCGCCGATCGTGGCGAGCGCCACGGCGGCAGCCGTGGGCACGTCCGAGTCCTCCTGGTAGCCCAGCGCCTGGAGCAGCCCCGGGACGTCTCGCTTGGCCGCGAGCTTCGCGACGTCGGGCGGTCCGGACGGCGGCATGGCGTGACCTCCTCTGGGTCAGTCTGACACGGACGGGGCTGACGCTGGCGGACCTGGCCCCGATACCGGCGGGCGACAACGTCGCGGACGCGCCTGAACATCTGGTCCGACGTCGTCTGTGTCGGCAGCGCGATGTAGGCGCCGCGCACGCCACGAGCCGCCGACCAGCGGTCCGCCAGCCAGAGCGCGGCCTCGGTCTTGCCCTCACCGGTGGGGACCTCAAGGATGGCGAGCGCCGGCGGCTCGAGCGTCGCCGCGAGATGGAGCGCTGCGCGCTGGACCGGGCGCGGTTTAGGCACGTCGAAGAGGGCCTCGAACGCCACCACGCGGCCGTCGTCGCGAAACCCAGTCCAGCCGAGGCGCTCAAGGGCGACGACAGCGCGCGAGCGGGACGCGTCGAGGTAGGACACGAGATCGAGGGTCGCCAGCGGGGCTGCCCCGCCGGCATGCGGGAAGACTTCTTCGTTCGAGGAGACCCAGTTGCGTATTCCGGCGAATCCGATCGCCCATTCCGGGGTTTTCGATCACCCTCGATCGGAGGCCGCGGAGCGGCCGACGCGAGGGCTGGTTCACCCCCTGATGGTCACCTCCTCTCGGTGGTCTGCGGATAGTCTGGCACGCCGCCCGTGGTGGGCGTCGGTGGGGATCCGGGAGGGTCATCGGTGCCTCCCCGGTGCTGGCGCGGCCGTCCTGGGCCGTCTGTGGCGGGCGGATCCGGCGCGATCGCCGCGTCCGGGGCCGGTGCGACCTCGGCTGGGTCATCAGGGGCCCTCGCCGCCCGGCGGCGCGAGTCGCCCTTGAGCTCCAGCCGATAGGCGTTGTGGACCAGGCGTCCAGGATCGCGTCGGCGAGGGTGGGCTCGCCGAGGGCCTCGTGCCAGTGGCCGACCGGCAGCT
>DATCGK010000003.1:0-17353 GCA_036508975.1 Candidatus Limnocylindrales bacterium | reverse complement strand
GCGAGGCCCTGCTCCGGGCGACCGGTGGCCGGGGGGTGGACGCGGCCATCGAGATCGCCGGCGACGACGATGCGATCGACACGGCGATTGCGCTGGCGAGGCCCGCCGCCACCGTGGTCGTGGCCGGGATCCCGCGCGGCGACCAGTCGACGATCACGGCCTCGGCCGCGCGTCGCAAGGGCCTCGACCTGCGGTTCTCGCGGCGGATGGTTCACACCTACCCGCGGGCGATCGCCCTGGTGGAAGCCGGGCTGGTGAACGTGGACGCCGTCGTGAGCCACCGGTTCGCGCTCGCGGACTTCGACGCGGCCTTCCGGACGGCAGTCCGCCGCGAAGGCCACAAGGTCCTGGTGACGCCCGTCGGGCAGTGGTGAATGCGAGGCTGCGAACCCTTCTGTTTGGTTGGATCTCGCCTTGACTTTCGCTCCTAGACGATGCAAAGTGTGCCCAATCGCAACCAACCGAAGTCCAGCGTCGAGTGGAGTCACTCCTTGACCGCCCAGGCTGCCGGTGCACCCGAAGGTGTCTTCGCGCGCGAACGACAGGACGAGATCGCCCGGCTGATCGCGGCCAACGCCAGGGCGCGCGTCGGTGAGCTCTCCGTGCGCTTCGGTGTCTCGGCGGTCACGATCCGGAAGGACCTCCTGGTCCTCGAGGGCGAGGGTCGCGTGATCCGGACGCACGGCGGCGCGATCGCCCCGCGCGGCACCGGTCCGGAGCCCGCTTTCAGCATCCGGGAGCGCCTCCAGCGGGACGAGAAGACGCGGATGGGAGCGGCCGCGGCCGCCCTGGTCAACAACGGCGAGAGCATCGTGCTCGACGCGAGCACCTCGGCGATGTCCATCGCCCGTCACCTCAAGGGCGACAGGGTCTGGACCGGGCTGACCGTCGTCACCAACAGCATCCGCATCGCCTCCGAGCTGGCGGGCCACCCGGGGATCACCGTCCTCATGCTGGGCGGTCGCGTCCGGTGGGAGGCGCAGTCCGTGGTCGGGCCCCTCGGTGACGCCGTGTTCCGCCGGGTGAACGTGCAGAAGGCGTTCCTGGGCGCCGCGGGGTTCACGATCGAGGAGGGCCTGTCCGACGCGACGGAGGAGGAGGCCCAGATCAAGCGGTCCATGGTCAACGCCGCCCGGGACGTGTATGCGGTGGTGGACCACACGAAATGGGGCCGCATCGCCTCGGCCACGTTCTGCCGCACGGACCGCCTCACGGGCGTGTTCACGGATGACGAGGCGCCGGCGGACACGGTCGCCGCCCTGCGCGCCATGGGAACCGAAGTTGTCGAGGTTGGCCGGGGACGGTCCGGCAGCTCATCGGAGCAAGCCCCGGGGACGGGTTCGTGACCGAGGCGCTGCTCGTCTCCCCGGAACCGGCTCCCGCCACCCCGGTCACGCCGCCGCCCGTCGAGCTGCGCGGCATCTCCAAGCGGTTCGCTGCGACCGCCGCCCTCACCGACGTGTCGATGGACCTGCGGGCCGGCGAGATCCACGCCCTCGTCGGTGAGAATGGTGCCGGCAAGAGCACGCTGGTCAAGATCCTGGCCGGCGTCCACCAGCCGGACAGCGGCACCATCCTCCTCGACGGAGCACCCACCCTGATCCACGGGCCCGCGCAATCCCGCTCGCTCGGGATCGCGGTGGTCCACCAGGAGCCGCGGCTGTTCCCGGACCTCACCGTCGCCGAGAACGTGTTCATCGGCCACGCCCCCTCGGGGCGCCTTGGCTCCATCGACTGGCGCGGGATGCGCCGGGCGGCGCAGGCGCTGTTCGCGGAGCTCGACGTGCAGTTCGACGTCGGCGCCCCCGTCCGCGGCCTGTCGATGGCGGACCAGCAGCTGATCGAGATCGCCAAGGCCCTGTCCGTCGACGCCGGCGTGCTGATCCTGGACGAGCCGACCGCTTCGCTGTCCGCCCACGAGGTCGAGCGGCTGTTCGCCATCGTGCGCCGGCTTCGCGGCCGCGGGGTCGCGATCCTGTTCGTGAGCCACCGGCTGGACGAGGTGTTCGCCCTGTGCGATCGCGCGACCGTGTTCCGGGACGGACGGCACGTCGTCACGGCGAACACCAGCGAGCTCTCGACCGCCGAGCTGATCCGGTACATGGTCGGGCGGACGGTGTCGCTGTTTCCCAAAGTGGAGAACCCCATCGGGGAGGTCCTGCTCGAGGTGAGCGGCCTGACGCGGGTGGGCGTCTTCCGCGACGTCGGGTTCTCCGTACGCGCCGGCGAGATCGTCGGGCTCGCCGGGCTCGTGGGCGCCGGCCGCTCCGAGGTGGCACGCGTCCTGTTCGGGATCGACCACCGGGACGGCGGCGAGATCCGCCTCGGCGGCAAGCTCGTGGACTTCGCGACCCCGTCGGCCGCGATGCACGAGGGCATCGCCTACCTGCCCGAGGACCGACACCAGGAAGGCCTCGTGCTGGACTTCACGATCGCCCAGAACGTGACCCTGCCGATCCTGCCGCGCCTGTTCCCCCGGCTCCTCCTCCAGGCCGCGACCGAGCGCAGGGTCGCGGCGGAGCACACCGAGCGGTTCAACGTCCGGATGACCGGCGTGGACCAGGATGTCGGAGCCCTGTCGGGGGGCAACCAGCAGAAGGTCGTCCTGGCCAAGTGGCTGGCATCCGGACCGCGGGTCCTGATCCTCGACGAGCCGACGCGCGGCATCGACATCGGGGCCAAGGTCGAGGTCCACCGGATCATCTCGGAGCTCGCGGCGTCGGGCCTCGCGATCATCCTCATCTCGAGCGACCTGCCGGAGGTCCTGGCCATGTCCGACCGGATCATCGTCCTGCACGAGGGACGGGTCACTGCCGAGATCCCGCGCGCAGGGGCGACCCAGGAGCGGGTGATGTTCGCCGCCACCGGCAGCCTCGCCAAGGACGAAGGTGACGCCCCCGGCGCCCCCACGAGCGAGGCGAACGGTGGCTGAGGCGGGCCGGATCGCCACGATGGACGCCGGGCCGGCGCGGCGCCGGTGGCTCACGGCGATCGGCCGCCAGCGTGAGCTGAGCCTGGTCGCGATCATGTTCGTCCTGGGCGCGGGAGTCTCGATGATCGCGCCGCAGTTCCTGTCCATATCCAACTTCTCCCAGGTCGCGACCCTGGCCTCGATCGTCGCGGTGGTCGCCGTCGGAGAGGCGATCGTGGTCATCACGCGGGGCATCGACCTGTCGGTCGAGGCGATCATCGGGCTGGTCGCCTACAGCGTGGCCCGGACCCTGGAGCTCCATGCGCTCGACCCGGCGGGAGCGATCGCACTCGGGCTGGGCATCGGGCTCGTGCTGGGCATGGTCAACGGCTTCATCGTCGCGGTGCTCAAGGTGCCGGCGATCGTCGCCACGCTCGGGACGCTGAGCATCTTCCGCGGGATCGACTACGTGATCGCCGGCCCCCACCAGGTGCCACTGGCCGGCCTCACCAGGGGCTTCACCGACCCGGCACGCTCGGACGTCTTCGGCATCCCCGTGTTCGTGCTGATCACGATCGGGGTCGTCGTCGTCGGATCGCTGTTCCTCCGCTCCACGCGGTTCGGCCGCCAGGTGTACGCAGTCGGCAGCAACCCCGAGGCCGCCGCGATCATGGGCATCCCCTCCCGCCAGGTCGTGTTCGTGGCGTTCACCCTGTGCGGCCTGCTGGCGGGCCTGGCGGGCGTGATGTGGGTGATGGAGTTCGGGACGATCAACGGCACCGCCGCGACGGGCGCCGTGCTCGGGATCGTGGCCGCGGTCGTCGTCGGCGGCGTCAACACCTTCGGCGGGTCGGGCACCCTCGCCGGTGCCGCGATCGGGGCCCTGTTCCTCGGGTTCATCGCCAATGCGCTCATCCTGGTCGGCCTGTCGCAGTTCTGGCTCCAGGCGATCTACGGCGTGGTGATCCTGACCGCGATCTCCGGCGATTCCGTCATCCGCCGGAGCATCCAGCGCGCGAACACCCGGAGCGGTGCCCGATGACGGCCGCGACCGGATCCGTGCCGGCATCCGGCACCGGCCGGCGCCGCTGGACGCACGCGCTGGCCAGGTGGGAGACGCTGCTCGTGGTCGCCCTGCTGGGGCTGATCGTGCTGGGCAACGCGCTGTCGCCCTTCTTCCTGACGCCCGGCAACTTCGCGAACCTCGTCGCCGCCCTGATGGAGGTGGCGATCATGGCCCTGCCGCTGACCCTGATCATCATCCTGGGCGAGATCGACCTGTCGGTCGAGTCGATGGCCGGGCTGGCCAGCGCCGCCCTCGGCTTCCTGTGGGCCTCCGGCGTGCCCATGGAGGTCGGGATCCCGATCGTGCTCGTCATCGGCGCCGCCGGCGGCCTCCTGAACGGCCTGCTCGTCGCCCGCGGCGGCCTGCCGTCGCTCGTGGTCACGCTGGGGACGCTCGCCCTGTTCCGGGGGCTGGCGCTGATCGTCCTCGGCCCGATCGGGGTGAGCAACTTCCCGGCCGGGTTCACCGAGTTCGGGTTCGGCCACGTGCCCGGGACCCTCGTCCCGTGGCCCTTCGTTGTCTTCCTGTCGCTGGCGCTGGTGCTCGGCATCGTGCTCCACCGGACGTGGATCGGACGCCAGATCTATGCGATCGGCAAGAACGCCGGCACGGCACGCTACTCCGGGGTCCGGGTCACCCGCCTCCGGACGAGCCTGTTCGTCCTGTCGGGGGCGGTCGCGGCCCTGGCCGGCGTGATCCTCACGGCGCGCCTCTCGAGCGCCCGGGCCGACGCCGGCCAGGGCATGACCCTGACCGTCGTCACGGTCGTCCTGCTCGGGGGCGCCAACATCTTCGGCGGGTCGGGCACGATCCCGGGCACCGTCCTGGCGGTCCTGACGGTGGCGGTGATGCAGAACGCACTCCGGCTCGCCAGCGTGACGGTCGAGGTCCAGAGCATCGCCCTCGGGCTGCTCCTGATCCTGTCCGTCATCATTCCATCCTTCGCTCACCAGGCCAGATTGGCTCTCGATCGGGTCCGAAGACGCCGGCACCAGCCGGCCGACGCGGTCGCAGAGGGGTGAGCAGGCGGCTCGCACAGGCACATAGAGGAGGAACGGACTTGAAGCTCAGCTCAGCAGGACGATGGCTCGCCATCGCCGGCACGGCCGTGATCGTGCTTTCGGCATGCAGCGGCTCAACGGCAACCACCGCGCCCGCGGCAACCACCGCGCCCGCCTCGGCGCCCGCTTCGGCGGCCGCCGGCCCCATGACCGTCGGCTACCTGCCGAAGGACATCGTCAACCAGTACTTCGCCGCCGCCAAGACGGGCGTCGACAAGGCGGCCGCCGAGCTCGGCGGCACCGTCACCCAGGTCGGGCCGAACGAGGCGACGGCGGCTCTCCAGGTCCCCTTCATCACAGACCTCACCACCCAGGGCGTCTCCGCGATCATCATCTCTGCCGACGGCAAGGATGAGGTCGCTCCGGCCCTCAAGGATGCGATGTCCAAGGGCATCAAGGTCGTCGGCTTCGACTCCAGCCCGGCCGTTGGTGCGTACAACGTGTTCGTCAACCAGGTCGACTTCAGCGGCGTCGGCGTGAACCTCGCCGACTGGGCCTGCGAGCTCGCCCCGAGCTGCACCGGCGAGATCGCCATCCTGTCGGCCGCCGCCACGGCGACCAACCAGAACGCGTGGATCGACCTCATGAAGACCACGCTCAAGCTGCCCAAGTACGCCGGGCTCAAGCTCGTCGATACCGTCTACGGCAATGACGATGCCACGGTCAGCACCCAGCAGGCGCAGGGCCTCCTGACCAAGTACCCGAACCTCAAGGTCATCGTCGCCCCGACGACGGTCGGCATCCTGGCGGCGGCCCAGGTCGTCTCGCAGGCCAAGAAGCAGGCCTCCGTCAAGGTGACCGGCCTCGGCTTCCCGAACGACATGAAGCCGTTCGTCAAGGACGGCACCTCCCCGGTCTTCGGCCTGTGGAGCGTCCCGGATCTCGGCTACCTCTCCTACGTGGTCGCTGACAAGCTGGTCAAGGGCGAGATCACCGGCGCGGAGGGCGAGACGTTCACCGTCCCGAGCCTCAACGGTGGCCAGCCGTACACGATCGGCAAGGACAGCGTCGTGATCCTCGGGCCGGCGTTCCGGTTCGACGCGACGAACGTCGACCAGTTCAACTTCTAGTCCCACGCGACTAGTCCCACTCGACGAAACGCGGCCGTGGGCCCCGGAGGCGACGCTTCCGGGGTCCCCGGCTTCACAGGAGCGACCATGGAACGTGTCGCGTTCACCATGAAGCTGTTGCCCGGGGCCGCGGCGGAGTACCGCCGACGCCACGCGGTCGTCTGGCCGGAGATGCTCGCAGCGCTCCGTGCCGCGGGCTGCCGCGACTACTCGATCTACCAGCGGGGCGACGACCTGTTCGGCGTGTTCGAGGTTGACGACTTCGAGCAATTCCGGGCGTTGATGGACGCGTCCGAGGTGAACGCCCGGTGGCAGGCGGACATGGCCTCGCTCATCGACCCGTGCACCGATCCGGCGACGGGGTTCCACCGCCGCCTGGACGAGGTGTTCCGCCTTGACTGACCATCGCCTCCGCCTCGTCGCCGTGGACCTCGGCGCGGAGAGCGGCCGTGCCGTCGTGGGGACCTTCGACGGTGGGCGCCTGGCCCTGGACGTCGTCCACCGCTTCCCCAACGTGCCGGTGACGCTGGCCGGCACCCTTCACTGGGACTTCCTGCGCCTGTTCGGCGACGTGGTCGCGGGCCTGCGGCGCGCAGCCGCCGGGGGTCCCGTGGCCTCGGTCGGGGTCGACACCTGGGGGGTGGACTTCGGACTGCTCGACGAGCGCGGCCGGCTGCTGGGCAACCCGGTCCACTATCGCGACGCCCGGACCGCGGGCATGCCGGAACTGGCCTTCTCGACGGTCCCGCGCGAGGAGATCTACCGCGCCACGGGCATCCAGTTCATGTCCATCAACACGCTGTACCAGCTGCTCTCGATGGTCCGCGCCGGCGACCCGATGCTCCGCCACGCCGATCGGCTCCTGATGACGGGCGACCTGTTCGCCCACTTCCTGTGCGGGAGCTCTGTCGCCGAGTACACGAATGCCAGCACGAGCCAGTGCCTGGACCCGTTCACCCGTGACTGGGCCCGCCCGCTGCTGGAGCGGCTTGGCATCCCCAGCGGGTTCCTGCCGGAGATCGTCCAGCCGGGCACGGTGCTGGGTTCGCTCCTCCCCGACGTCGCCGAGGCCGCAGGCCTGGGCGGCACGCGGGTCATTGCTCCGGGCTCCCACGACACCGCATCCGCGGTCGTGGGGGCCCCTCTGTCCAGCCGAGGGACCGCGTTCCTCTCCTCCGGAACGTGGTCCCTCGTTGGCCTCGAGGTGGCGGCCCCCATCGTGTCCGACCTCACCCTGGCGGCCAACCTCACCAACGAGGGTGGCGTCGCGGGCACGATCCGCCTGCTGCGCAACGTCATGGGCCTATGGCTGATCCAGGAGAGCCGGCGCGCACTGTGGCCGGCGGACGACGGCCCCTCCTACGAGCAGCTGGCGGGGATCGCGGAGGCGGCCCCTGCGTTCACGGCCTTCATCGACCCCGACGACGAGCGGTTCCTCCGCCCGGGCGACCTGCCCGCGCGCGTGCGGGCCTTCTGTCGCGAGACCGGTCAGCCCGAGCCTGCCGACACCGGGACGCTCATGCGGGTGCTGCTCGAGAGCCTGGCCCTGCGCTACGGGCGTGCCGTCGAGGAACTTGCGGCGGCCTCGGGCCACCCGATCGACGCGATCCACGTCGTGGGCGGAGGATCCAAACACCGGCTCCTGTGCCACCTCACGGCAAGTGCCACGGGCCTGCCCGTGCGGGCGGGTCCCGCCGAGGCGACCGCGATCGGCAACATCGCCGTCCAGGCCATCGCGGCGGGCGAGCTCGCATCCGTCGCCGAGGCCCGCGAGCTGGTCGCGCGATCCTTCCCCATCACCACCTACACCCCCGCGGGTGACTGGGCCGAGGCTCGTGCGCGGTTCGCCGCCCTGGTCGGCCGCCCAGGGCCCGCACCCGCCACGTCATCCACCGAGCCATCCGCGTCCTGACAAAGGAGACCACCATGGCCCCGATCCCGGCCGTCGCCCGCCCTGCCTCCGCGTCCACCCTCGAGCGCATCGAATGGGCCATGAACGGGGTCAACATCGAGATCCCGTCCTGGGGCTTCGTCAACACCGGGACGCGGTTCCGCGTCTTCCCCCAGGAGGGCGTGCCGCGGAACGTCTTCGAGAAGTTGGACGACGCGGCGACCGTCAACCGCTATACCGGCATCGCGGGCTCGCTGAGCCTCCACATCCCGTGGGACAAGGTCGACGACTGGAAGGGCCTGGCCGCGTACGCGCGGGAGCGCGGCCTCGTCATCGGCGGCATCAACAGCAACACCTTCCAGGACCTCGACTACAAGCTCGGCTCGGTGTGCCACCCGGACGCTCGCGTTCGCGCGAAGGCCGTGGCGGCGATCGTCGAGTGCTGCGAGATCGCGGAGGCCATGGACGCCCAGGCCGTGAAGGTGTGGCTGGGCGATGGCACCAACTACCCGGGCCAGGACGATCTCCGCCGGCGCCACCGCCGGCTTGTGGAGGGGCTCAAGGAGGCGTACGCGGCGCTGCCTGCCGGCGCCCGGATGTACCTCGAGTACAAGCTCTACGAGCCCGCGCTCTACGCGACCGACATCCAGGACTGGGGCCAAAGCCTCAACGTGGTGCGCCAGCTGGGCGACCGCGCGGGGGTCTGCGTGGACACCGGCCACCACGCGATGGGCGTGAACATCGAGCAGATCGTGGCGCTGCTGCTCGCCGAAGGGAAGCTGTTCGCATTCGACCTCAACGACAAGAAGTACGGCGACGACGACCTCATGGTCGGCTCGATCGACCCCTACCAGCTGTTCCGGATCGCTCACGAGCTCGTCAACGCGATGCGCGACGACGATGACCCGATCGCGCAGGCCACCGCGAACGCGACCTGCTACATGCTCGACCAGTGCCACAACATCGAGCCCAAGGTCCCCGCGATGATCCGGAGCGTCATGAACCTCCAGGAGACGATCGCGAAGGCGCTCCTGGTGGACCGCGAGCGGCTGCTGGCCGCGCAGGCAGCGGGCGACGTGCTCGAGGCGAACGGCTGCCTGTGGGACGCGTTCAACACCGACGTCCGACCCGTGCTCGCGGAGCTGCGCGTGCGGCGCGGCCTCCCGGCGGACCCGTACCGGGCCTACCTGGCGTCTGGCGAGGAGCAGGCGAAGTACGCCGCGCGGGCCGGCGGCACCGCTGCCGGCTGGGGCTGAGCCGTGGCCCTCAGGGATCCCCTTCCCGAGCTGTCCGAGCTCCTCGTCTCGATCGGCGAGGGCGGGCGGCGAATCGCCGGAATCGACGCCGGCGAGGGCGCGGCGGGCAACATCTCGGTCTGCGTGGGCTGGCCGATCGACCCGCGCCGCCAGTTCCCGGTGACCGAGGAGATCCCGCTGCCGGTGCCCGCGCCCCACCTCGTCGGCCACCTGGTCATCGTGACCGGGTCCGGGCGGCGCCTGCGCGACATCGCCGCCGACCCGGCGGCGAACCTGGGCGCGGTGCGGGTGCTGCCGGGGGGCGAGACGGGCACGTTGCACACCTCGCCGCGGCGGCTGTTCGAGCGCCTCACATCGGAATGGAACTCGCATCTCGGAGTCCACGACGACACGGTGGCCCGGGCGGGCACGAACTACCATGCGGTGGTCCACGCTCAGCCGCCCCACCTCGTCTACCTGTCCCACGTCCCGGCGTACCAGGACCAGGGGCACCTCAACCGGCGGTTGCTGCGCTGGGAGCCCGAGACGATCGTCAACCTCCCGGCCGGGGTCGGGGTCCTGCCGTTCATGGTCCCGGGGTCGGAGGCGCTCATGGCCGCCAACGTCGAGAGCCTACGGTCACACCGCATCGTGCTGTGGAGCAAGCACGGGGTGATGGCGCGGTCGGACATCTCCGTGACCCGGGCCGTGGACCGGATCGAGTACGCGGAGACCGCCGCTCGCTACGAGTACATGGACCTCGCGGTTGGGGGTCGGGCCGAGGGCCTCACCGTCGACGAGATGCGGGCCGTCGTGACGGCGTTCGACGTGAAGACCACGGTGGTCTGAGCCTCCGCTCCCCTACCCGCTCCGGAGCCGCACCCGCTCCGGAGCCGCTCCTGGTCCAAGCCGCACCCGCTCCGGTGCGGCTACCCGTGCCGCACCGCCCGGACGAACGTTCGGACGGTCGGCGGCTGCCCATAGAGCAGCACCCCGGCCCGGAAGACACGGATCGCGAGCCACGTCACGAGCGGCACCGTTGCGGCCAGCAGGCCGACCGAAAGCGCAAGCTCCCACGGCTGGACGTTGCCGGCCGAGAGGCGCGCCATCATCACGAACGGGCTCCAGAGCGGCACGTACGAGGCGAAGCGGATGAAGGGGGATGTCCCGCCGGACAGCGCCAGCACGGCGGGCAGGTACCCAGCGATCGCGGGGATGGAGAGCGGCAGGGCCACGATCTGCAGGTCCTCGGCCCGGCTTAGCAGCGAGCCGGCCCCAGCGTAGAGGGCCGCGTAGAGCGCGAACCCGAGCACGAAGTAGACGAGGAATGCCCCCAGGAGGCCCGGGGACAGGGCGGCGAGGGACGAGCCAGGCCCTGTGGCGGTCCCCAGCACGGCGTCGGCAATCCGGTCGGACGCCATCAGCGTCAGCACGGCGGGCGCCAGGACCAGCGCCACCTGCGTGAGCCCCGCCAGGCCGATGCCCGCGATCTTGCCGACCACGAGCTGCGGCGCCGTGGCGGCCGAGATCAACAGCTCCATGACCCGGTTCGCCTTCTCCGCCACCACCCCGGACGCGACCCACAGCCCGTAGAAGACCAGCGTCAGGAACGAGAGCATGACGAAGACGATGCCGACGATGCGGCGGCTGGCATACTCGGCGGCATCGACCGTGGCGACGGCGCCCCCGGAGCCGGAGCCGCCCGCGGCCGCGTCGACGACCGCGAACGTCGGGATGACGAAGGGCCGGGTGGTCGCCGGCTGCGAGGCCGTCCAATCCAGCACCCCCACCGCGAACGTGCCCACCTGGAGCAGCTGCGCGCGGTCTGGGCCGAGCGCACCGGCGCTCAGGACCTGGGCGTCGATGCCGCCGGAAGCCGTTCGGGTCAGCACCATCGTGGCGGCGACCGATCCCTCGCGGACGGCGGCGACCGCACGGCCGGCGTCGTCCATCGGCTGGAACGCGAAGATCGTATCGCCGCCCTCGCCGTTGGCGGCCAGCCGGGCGTTGAGGAAGCCGTCCATGACCGACACCGCGCGTTCCGCCAGGCCGGGCTCCACCGCCGTCACGGCCACCCGCGTCACGCTTGCCCGATCCACCAGCCGCACCATCAGCGGCAGGAGCGCCACGACGACCGCGAGGCCGGCGAGCAGCAGGGTCGAGAAGACGAACGCACGGGAACGGACACGCTCGCTGTACTCGCGCCGTGCGACCAGCGAGACGTTACCGCCGCCGCCGTGGGTGCGAGCCACCGGCCCGTCCGTCTCCACCCGTGCGTCCGTCTCCACAGGCCGGTCCCGGTCTCCCGGCTCGTTCGGCTCGCCCGGCCTGGTCACGCGACGCCACCCGCGACGGGCACGCCTGCGTCATCGACCGGCGCCAGGTGCAGCTCCTCGTCCAGCGGGTGTCCGACATGGTCGATGAACACCTGCTCCAGCGACGGGTCCGCGATCTCGAAGTGGACGACCCGGACACCGGCGGCCACCGCAGCGGCCAGCACCGTCTCGGGCTCCACGCCGGCGTCCAGCTCGATGGACGAGCGGTCCATGCCGACCTGGATGACGCGGGTCCCGGGAATCGCGGCCAGCCACGGCAGGCGGTGATCGTCGGCCACCGAGATCCGGACGAGGCGGCGGCCCGTGGCGCGCTTCACGTCACGAAGCCGACCGCCGATGACCATCCGCCCGCGGTCCACGATCGCGACCGATTCGCAGAGGGCCTCCGCGACCTCCATCTGGTGGGTGGAGAAGACGACCGTCCGGCCCCGGTCCCGGAGCTCCAGGAACGCCTCCCGGAGGAGCATCACGTTGACGGGGTCGAGACCGGTGAACGGTTCGTCCATCAGCAGCACCTGCGGGTCGTGCAGGACGGCGGCGATGAACTGGACCTTCTGCTGGTTGCCCTTCGAGAGCTGCTCCGCCTTGCGGCCGGCCAGGTCCTCCGCCCGGAACCGGCGCAGCCAGGCCATCGCCTCCCGCTTCGCGCGTTCCGCCGGGACGCCGTGGAGCCCGCCGAAGAACACCAGCTGGTCCAGGACGCGCATCCGGGGGTAGAGACCCCGCTCCTCCGGCAGGTAGCCCCACGTGGACCGCGGCAGGCGGTGGCTGTCCGTGCCACGCCAGGTCACGCGCCCCGCGTCCGGCTCGAGCACGCCCAGCGCGATCCGCATCGTCGTCGTCTTGCCGGCGCCGTTTGCACCCAGGAACCCGAACACCTGGCCGGGGGCGACCTCGAACGCCAGGTCGTCGAGGGCGACGACTGACCCGAACCGCTTGAAGAGGTGGTCGACGACGAGGCTCATCCGTGCCCGAGCATACCCGTGCCGCCCGCGCGTGCCATCGGGGGATCGTCCTGAACGCGGGCTGGGCGAAGGTCCGGGTGGACCTCTCGCGGTCCAGCCCCTCCCGGAGGCGCAGGATCCCGTCCCGGGAGGCCGGCGGACCGGCGATCGCGGTCCGTCGGCTCCCATCGGCACCGACCGGGGTACGATCTTGGGCGTGAACGACACCAGCCGGATCACCCCCGTCCGCATCGACGCCAACCGTGCGGCCGGCACCCTGGGCCTCGAGTGGACCGACGGCCACGCCACCGTGTACGACTCGGTGACCCTGCGCTGGCTCTGCCCCTGCGCCTACTGTCGCGGCGAGGCGGGCATGCCCGGCTGGCTTGACACGAACCCGACGCTCACCCCGGAGCAGACGCGGCTCGTGGACGTCGCCCTCGTGGGCGCCTACGCCATCCAGGCGACCTGGGGGGATGGGCACGCCACCGGCTACCACTCGTTCAGGCTGCTGCGCGAGCAGTGCCCGTGCGCCGCATGCGCCCGGGACCGTGAGCAGCGTCACGCGGATCACGCGAGCCAGCCGTCCGGACCGGGCGGCGACCGCGACAAGCATGGAGGGGATCGATGATCATCTCGACCGCGCCGTTCATCGCCGGCTACCGGGTCACCGAGACGAAGGGCCAGGTCTTCGGGCTCGTCGTCCGGAGCCGGGGCCTTGGCGGCAACCTCGTGGCTGGCCTGCGCTCCATCGTCGGCGGCGAGATCCACGAGTACACGAGCCTCCTCGAGGACACCCGCCGCCAGGCCATCGACCGCATGGTCCAGAACGCAACGCTCGTGGGTGCGAACGCCGTGATCTCGATGCGCTTCGACTCGTCCGAGATGGCCACGACGATGACCGAGATCGTGGCCTACGGGACCGCGGTCGTCATCGCGGCCGACGCCGGCGCGCCGCAGGCCATCGAATAGCGCGATGGGCGTGACGCTCGCCCGGGGCCTCCTCGGCGGTATCGGGGCGCTGCTGTTGCTGGGCGGGATCGCCATGGCGGCCGTCACCGGGCCCGGCGGGTCCCTGGTGGCGGCCCTGACGCTGTTCATCCCGGGCGCGGTGCTGATCGTGGCCGTGCTCCTCGAGCGCACCCGATACCGGTCTCTGCACGCCGAGCACAGCGGTGATCTGCACGGCCCGGGCGGGGGCGAGACGAACCGCCCGAACGGACGCTTCCGGCCGACCGAGGAACGCTTCCTGGACCCCACCACGGGCGTGCCGCTGCGCGTCTGGGTGGACCCCCAGAGCGGCGAGCGGCGGTACGTCCCGGAGGGATAGGGCCGGGTCGTGGGGAGCGGGGGCGCCGACGATCCGCGGTCCGGGTCTGACTGGCCCGCCGCGAGCCCGGCGAGCGCGACGCCCGCGACGCGCGGCCCATACCGCAACCGCGACTCAAGACTCGACGGCAGGGCCGCCGGCAACGCGGGTGGTATTCTCGTGGGCCCCGACCGGGACGGAGTGAGGCCGCGTCCGTCCTGCGCCGCGCCCGTCCTCGGGGCTGACCGCCGAGAGGATCGATGACCACCGTTCGCCCCGCACCCGGACCCCGCGTCGCCGGCCGCGTCCGCCGCCGGTCCGCGCGCGACCAGAAGGGCCCGATCCTCAACCGCGAGCTCTCCTGGATCGAGTTCAACGCTCGCGTCCTGCACGAGGCCCGTGACACCCGCAACCCGGTGCTCGAGCGCGTCAAGTTCCTCGCCATCTTCGCGTCCAACCTGGACGAGTTCTTCCAGGTCCGCGTGTCCGGCCTCCGGCGCCAGGACCAGTCGAGCTCCCAGCACCAGTCGCTGGACGGCCTGACGCCGGCCCAGCAGCTGGACGCCATCCGGGCACGCGTCCGCGAGCTGGTCGCGGAGCACTCGGCGATCTGGACCTCGATCCGCGGGGAGCTTGCCGCCGATGGCGTGGAGATCCTCGACTACGAGGACGTCCCGGAGCACCACGAGACGCTCCGGCGCCGCTTCCACGACGAGATCTTCCCGGTGCTCACGCCGCTCGCGGTGGACCCGGGTCACCCGTTCCCGTACATCAGCACCCTTTCCCTCTCGATCGCCGTGGGCCTGCGGGACCCCGAGAGCGACGAGAGCCGCTTCGCGCGGGTCAAGATCCCGCCGGTCCTGCCGCGCCTGTTCGCCGTCGAGCGTGACAAGTTCGTGCTCCTGGACCAGGTGATCGAGGCGAACCTGGACGAGCTGTTCCGGGGCATGGAGATCCTGGAGACCCACCTCTTCCGCGTCACCCGCGACGCCGACATCACGATCGAGGAGGACGAGGCGGACGACCTGCTGCTCGCGATCGAGGAGGAGGTCCGGCGCCGGCGGTTCGGCGAGGCCGTGCGCCTGGAGGTCGAGCGCTCGATGCCCGACGTGACGCGCCAGATCCTCCTCAAGGGGATCGGCGTCCGCGACGTGGACAGCTTCGAGGTGGCGGGGATGCTGGACCTCACCGCCCTCTGGCAGCTGGTGGCCCTCGACCGTCCGGACCTGAAGTCGCCCCTTCACGTCCCGGTGACCCCGCTCCGCCTCGTCGCCCCCGACGAGGACGAGCCCGTGGACGTCTTCGCGCAGATCCGTGCGGGCGACATCTTCGTCCACCACCCGTACGAGTCCTTCACCGCGTCCGTGGAACGCTTCATCGCCCAGGCAGCTGAAGACGCCGATGTCCTCACGATCAAGCAGACCCTGTACCGGACCTCGGGCGACTCGCCGATCGTGGCCGCGCTCATCGCCGCCGCCGAGCGCGGCAAGCAGGTGGTGGTCCTGGTCGAGATCAAGGCCCGCTTCGACGAGGCGAACAACATCGTCTGGGCGCGCAAGCTGGAGCAGGCGGGCGCACACGTGGTGTACGGCGTCGTCGGCCTCAAGACGCACTCCAAGGTGGCGCTCGTCGTGCGGCGCGAGGGCAGTGGCCTCCGCCGGTACGTGCACATCGGCACGGGCAACTACAACTCCAAGACGGCCCGCCTGTACGTGGATCTCGGGATCCTCTCCTGCAGGGAGGAGCTGGGCGCGGACGTCACGGACCTGTTCAACACGCTGACCGGTCTCTCGCGGCAGCGCGTCTTCCGGCGACTCCTGGTCGCGCCGATCACGCTCCGCGCACGCTTCCTGGAGCTGGTGGAGCGCGAGGCCGCGAACGCGCGAACGGGCCACCCTGCCCGGATCGTCCTGAAGGTCAACTCGCTCGCGGACACGCAGGTGATCGAGTCGCTGTACGAGGCGGCCAAGGCCGGCGTGCGCATCGACCTCATCGTCCGGGGCGCGTGCTGCATGCTCCCGGGCCTGCCCGGCGTGTCCGAGAGCGTCCGGGTACGGTCGATCATCGGCGAGTTCCTGGAGCACTCCCGGATCTGGATGTTCGCCAACGGCGGCCGCGCCGAGTGGTACATCGGATCTGCCGACCTCATGGAGCGCAACCTTGATCGCCGGGTGGAGGTCGTGACCCCCGTGGAGGACCACGAGGCCCAGGCGCGCCTGGCGCGGATCATCGAGGTCATGCTCGCCGACAACCGTCGCTCGTGGCAGCTCGGGCCGGACGGCCACTGGCGGCGCACTGAGGTGATCGAATCGATCGATGGCACCGTGGACACCTTCGCGATCCTGAAGGAGGATGCTGCAGCAGCCGTGTCAATGACCGACCCCACCGGAGGTCTCAACGTGACCGCCGGCTCGATGGACCCCCGCGCATGACCCGGCCCGGTGCGGGCCAGCCTCGAGAGCTGGAGATCGAGCTCAAGTACCGGATGACCGACGTGGCGACCGGCGAGCGGCTGATCGCCGCGGACGACCTGGCGGGCTTCGTCGCCCAGGGTCCCGCAGTCACCGTCCGGAACGAGGACCGGTATCTGGACACGCCGGATGGCGCCCTGGCGGCCGCCGGCTATGCGGGACGCCTCCGCTCCGACGGCACAGGCACGGTGATCACGCTCAAGGGGCTCCATCGCGAGGACGACGGTGGTGCGATCCACCGGCGCGAAGAGCTGGAAGGGCCGGCCGACCCCTCCACGGGCGCCACGAGCTGGCCCGCCTCCAGCGCGCGGGACGCGGTGCTCGAGATCGCGGGCGAGACGGCCCTCGTCGACCTCGTCACGGTCAGGCAGGCTCGTCACAAGCGGCTGTACGGCCGCGACGGCGCGGTGGTCGAGGTGTCCGTGGACGACGTCGAGGTCGTGGCCGGCGGGCGGATCGTCGAGCGGTTCGCGGAGCTGGAGCTGGAGCTGCGGGCGGGTGACGAACGCGCCCTCGACCCGCTGGCAGACCTGCTGAGCGAGGTCGAGGAGCTGATGCCGGCCGATACGTCCAAGCTGGAGCGCGCGCTGGAGGCACTGCGGCGCGAGACCGGTCCGGGCGAAGATGACCACGAGGCGGGCGACGACGCGGCGGCGGACCTGGCCGTGGGCGCCCCCGTGGCCGGAGCAGAGTCGGAGCCGGAGGCTCCCCGGGTCGTGCTGCCGAAGTCGCCCGGCGTCCTCGCCGACGACCATCTCGCCGAGGCCGGGCGCAAGGTGCTGCGGTTCCACCTCGCCCGCATGGTCGCGCGCGAGGAGGGAACGCGGACCGGCAGGGACGCCGACGAACTGCACGCGATGCGCGTCGCGACCCGTCGCCAGCGGGCCGCCTGGCGTGTGTTCGGCGATGCGTTCGACTCGGCTCGGACCGCGAAGCACCGGAGTCGCCTCAAGGCCGTCGCGGCGGACCTGGGCGTTGTGCGGGACCTGGACGTCCTCATCCTCGCCGCCGAGGCCTACCGGGACCGGCAGGCCGCGGCCGAGGCCGCGGCATTCGAGC
>DATCGK010000002.1:0-2840 GCA_036508975.1 Candidatus Limnocylindrales bacterium | reverse complement strand
CCTCAGATAGGAAGAGCCATCAATGGACGCCTCAGAGCGCCTCCGCGGCATCGCCCTCGGCTTCCGCAACCTGACCAACTACCGGATCAGATCACTCCTCGAAGCAGGCGGCTTCAGACCCCTGACCCACTCACTTTTGTGAAGAGCCCGATCACCGCCGACAACTACGGCGACTACCTTCTGAAGACCTATCTCCAGCCGTCCGCGACGACGTACCTGGCGGCGCTGTCGGCGGCCGACAGGGCCACGTACCTGGCGGCGAATCCATTCATCTCGTACACCGGAGGCGCTGCGACGTTCACGTGGAACTCCTATCTCGCCCACGTCGGCGCTCGGACGAAGACGGCACCTGCCTTCGACGCTTTCGACCTCTCGGCCGCAGAGAACAACCTGTTCGGCAAGGAGAAGTCCCAGGCGCGGCACTTCACCGACTACAGCAACCAGCACGCCTCGGGCAGGAGCGCGGCCCTCGACGCCGACATCCCGGACACGCTCAACCAGCTGAACGCCATGTACCACCTGGTGGCCAAGAACTCCGGTCGGGCGAAGAACTGGTGGCTGCGCGTGGGCACGAGGGACACCGACACAGCCCTCACCGTGAACGGCAATTTCGCGCTCGCCGCAGCGGCGCTGGGCGACAACCAGAACACGAAGATGTACTGGGACGCCGGACACGGCGCCAACGACGACCCCGCCGACTTCATCTCCTGGGTGTCGAAGATCACCGCCTAGTACGGAGTCGCCCCATCCCGCGACTTCACAGGCAAAAGTTCCACTTCACAGGCAAAAAATGCCTGTGAAGTCGCGGGTGTCAGCCGACGAGTGGGCGGCCGGTGAGGTACCGGGCCACGACGCGGCCTGCGTCGTCGAGGCACTCCTGGGGGCCGTCGCCCTCGACCATGCGCGCGAGGAACGCCGCCTTGTACGCATCGCCGGCGCCGTTGGTGGTCGTCACATCGGTCAGCACGTCGGGGGCCTGCCACGTCGTCGTACCCGCCCAGGCGGAGGCGTCGATGCCGCACGCCGCGAACGGAGCCAGTCGGTCCCGGTCCGCCCCCCGGAGCAAGGACCCGCGCTCGCCGAGCGTGATGAGCACCACGCCGGCTCCCCAGTCGAGGAAGCGGTCGGCCCACTCGGACACGTACGCGGCATCGGCGTCCATCGGCACGCCGAGGCAGCTGGCGAGGTCGTGCCAGCTGGGGCAGAACACGTCCGACGCGGCGACCGCGGTGCGCAGCAGGGCTTCCCAGTCGAGATCACGTACGGGGGAGTTGGCGGCCACGAACGCCAGGTCCAGCGAGGTCGCGACGCCCTGCCGGTGTGCCCGGTCGAAGAGCCGGAGGATCGGGGCTCCCCCGTCGGCGCACATCGCGGGCGTGAGCGACGGGTAGCCGAAGTGAATCAGGCGATCGGTGGTCACGGCACAGTCCCCGACGAACGCCGCGTTAGCGCCGGTGTGATGCCAGAAGGAGCGGTCCACGCCCTCGGGCTCGACGACCACCGAGTACGACGTGGCGAGGCCCGGGGTCACCGCCAGGTCCACGTCGTGGTGGCGTGGCCCCAAGATCCGCAGAGCCATCGCGCCGAGCTCGTCGTCGCCGACGCACGCCGACAGCGAGGCGTTGACGCCCAGGTCAGCCAGCACGCGGCCGCAGTTGCCGACCGCGCCACCCATCGAGATGCCCATGGGCCCCACCACCGCCAGCTCGCCCGGCGCCGCGATCTTCGTCGATCCCAGGCCTGGCTTGAGATCCACGCAGAGGTGGCCGACAACCTGGATGCTGCTCATCGGGCCTGCCCCGATGATGTCCGCTTCGCGCATGGTCACATCCTGGCCACTTGTGCCGTACATCGACATCTGTCAATATTCACTTGTGTCTAATTCGGTGTCCCAGGATCGCCCCCCATTCCTCACCGTGGCCGAGGCCACTACGGCGGCGAGAGTGTTGAAGGCACTGGCCGATCCCGTACGGCTCCGGCTGATCTCGTTGATCCTCGCGGAGGGCGAGGCCCGGGTGGGCGATCTCGGGACCGAGTTCGAGCTGTCCCAGCCGACCATCACCCACCACTTGAACGTCCTCTTCGACGCCGGACTGGTGGTCCGGACCCGGGTGGGCAACCGCGTGCTCTACCGGGCGAACCCGTCCACGCTCGCCGCGGCAGCCGCCACCATCACCCCCGGGCCCTCGACTCCGCCGCCGGCACGTTGGTCGCTGCCGACCGAAGGCAAGGCGCTTCCGGGCCTGACATGGGACGCCGCGGACCGCTCCCTGACCCGCGGGATCGAGGACCTGGCGTTCCGCTACGCGGGAAGCTTCAGCACGGAGACCATCGACCGGTACGTCCACGAGTCGTACCAGACGCTGTACCGGACCGCCCGGGTCAAGACCCACCTACCGATTCTCGCCTTGCGGTTCGCGGCGGAACGGTTGACCGCCCTGGCCCAGGCGACCGACAGAATCGCCAAGCCCGTACCCGAGGTGCTGTTCGTCTGCACCCAGAACTCAGGACGCTCCCAGATTGCCGCCGCCTTGCTCGATCGCCTGGGCGGGACGATGGTCCACGTCCGCTCCGCCGGATCCCTTCCCGCCGGCGAGGTGAACCCGACGGTCGTCCAGGTGATGACCCAGCGGGGCTTCGACCTGGACGCGGAGTTCCCGAAGCCGATCACCGACGACTTCATCCGGGCGGCAGACGTGGTGATCACCATGGGCTGCGGCGACGCCTGCCCCATCTACCCCGGCCGGCGCTACCTCGACTGGGACCTGCCCGACCCGGCCGACCAAAACCCACAGATCGTGGCCGGCATCGCCGACCGCATCGAAGCCAAAGTCCGCCAG
>DATCGK010000001.1:0-6919 GCA_036508975.1 Candidatus Limnocylindrales bacterium | reverse complement strand
GCACGGACTTCAACGCCGTGGTCAACCGGCGGATCTCGGTCACGCCCATCCACCTGGACCTGACCGGCCGGCGATTGCTCCGCCAGCTCAGGACCTGGGACTGGACGTTCGAGCAGCCGTAGCCTCCGGTGGCACGGGCGCCCACTTTCGGCCGACTACCTCCGGCGCTTCGTTCGGCCGACTACCTCCGGCGTCGCTTCCGGTCCGCGATGACCTCGACGGCCGCGTTCCGGCCGGGGGCGCCGGTCACGCCACCGCCCGGATGCGCGCCCGAGCCCGCGAGGTACAGCCCCTCGACCGGCATCCGGTAGCGCGCCCAGCCGAGGAGCGGCCGCCACAGGAAGAACGAGTCGAGCGCCGGCTCCGCGTGGAGCGGGTGGCCGCCCGATAGCCGGTACTCGGTCTCGAGGTCCGCGGGCGTCAGCACCTGCCGGGCGTCACGCGCGAACCGAGCCCGGGGGACACGGTCTCCAGCGTCCGCACGGCCAGGTCGCCAACCGCCCCGCGCTGCGAGGCCCAGTCCCCTCGGGACCCAGCGGCCCCCTGGCCGCTATTCAGTCTGCATCGCGTTGATGCAGCCTACGGAGGGTTCGCCTCTTGGTGCGAGGACACGTGCGAGGACCTGCGCGTGTGATATGGTGTGTGTTGACTTTTGCACACTGGCGGGAACACGATGGCACTCGTTCGCACCAACATCACGATCCCGGAGGAGGTCCTGGCGCTGGTGGACGCGGTGGCCGGACCGCGCGGGCGGAGCCAGTACATCGCGGACGTGGTCGCCCGGCAGGCCCGGCGCGACAACGCGATCAAGGTGATCCGCGAGACGGCGGGGGCCCTCAAGGGGTCCACGAGCTGGGGGCGGACGCCGGAGGAGATCGACCAGACGCTTCGTGACCTGCGCGACAGTTCCGCTCGCGATCGGATGCTCTACGGTGACAGATGGTGATCGGGCCCAGGTACCTGCTCGATACGACGGTGCTGGTGGATCACGCACTCGGCCAGTACGGCGCTGAGGAGCTGCTGCTCCGGCTGTTCGGCGAGACTGGCGACATCTTCACCTGCGACGCCGTCGTCGCTGAGGCGCTCACGGGCGGCACCGACGAGGAACGGCGTGTCATCGAGCACCTGGTCGACGCCCTGGAGTACGTCTCCACGTCGCCTGCGGCGGCCCGCGAGGCTGCCGCCTTCCGCAGGGATCGCGGACGGACGGGGCGTCGCCATCTCGGTGACGCGATCGTGGCGGGGGTCGCCATCTCGCTCGGTGCGACGATCGTCACGCGGAACGCGCGGGACTTTGCAGGACTCGCTGTGCCGGTCCTCAGCTACGGGACGACATCGGCCTGACGGGGCGTTCCTACCAGCCCTCGGCCAAGGCCCGGTCCAGGGCCGCAATGACGACCTCCGCACTCTCGCGGGTCAGGCAGAGCGGTGGCTTCACCTTGAGCACGTTGTTCCCGTCGCCGGTGGGCTGGATGACCACGCCCAGCTCCAGCATCCGCTCGCAGATCGCCAGCGCCTCGCCGGTGGCGGGCTCGAGCGTCTCGTGGTCCCGGACCAGCTCCACCCCCAGGTAGAGGCCCATGCCGTGGACCGCGCCGACGATCGGGTGGTGCGACGCGACCTGCTCCAGCCCGCCCTTGAGGTACGCGCCCACGTCCCGGGCGTTTGCCTGGAGCCCCTCCCGGTCGATGGTCTCGAGGACCGCGAGACCCGCCGCGCAGGCCACCGGTGATCCGCCGACGCTGGAGAAGAACGAGCCCTGGGCGGCGAACGCCCCGGCGACCGCGCGCGTCGTGATCACGGCGCCGACCGCCATGCCGTTGCCCGCGGCCTTGGCCACGGTGACGATGTCGGGGACCACGCGTTGCTGCTGGAACGCCCACTGGTACAGGCCGAGCCGCGAGTAGCCGGTCTGGACCTCGTCCGCGATGGCCAGGCCGCCGGCGGCGCGGGTCGCCTCGTATGCCTCCCGGAGGTAGCCGTCCGGGAGGATGACGCCCCCGGCGTTGCCGAACAGCGGCTCGGCGATGAACGCCGCGGGGCGATGGCCGCGGTCGGCCAGGGCGGCGACGGTCGCCCGCACGTCGTCCGCGTACCGGGTGCCGGCGTCCGGGCCCCGGTGCAGGCCGCGGTACGTGTTGGGCGCCTCGACCGGGTGGACCCAGCTGGGCCGCGTCTCGAGCGCCAGCGGGTTGTCGAGGATCGAGGTCGTGATCGCGTCGGTCGCGCCCGTCCAGCCGTGGTAGGCGCCCCGGACGGCCAGGACGTCCTCGTTGCCGGTGGCGCTGCGCGCGAGCCGCAACGCGAGCTCGTTGGCCTCGCTGCCCGTGTTGACCAGGAAGACGGTGTCGAGCGGGGGCGGGAACCGGGCGGCGAGCGCCTCGGCGAACTCGACCATGACCGTGTACAGGAACCGGGAGTTGGTGTTGAGCCGCCGCAGCTGGCGCGAGACGGCAGCCTCGACCGCGGGGTGGCTGTGGCCGACCACGGCGACGTTGTTGACGACGTCGACGTAGCTGCGACCGGTCGTATCCACGAGGTGGTGCCGCCACCCCCGCTCGATCCGCGGAGGCTCATCGAAGTAGTGGACCTGGACGCCGGCGAGGACCGCGTTCCGGCGCGCGAGGAGGCTGGCGGGATCCGCCGGCGGCGCGGCGGCGAGGCCCGGCGGCAACCCCGTCAGCTCCGACGGATCCGGGCACAGGCGGAGCCACGCGTTCGCGAGCGAGGGCACCGCTCGCCGCGGCGCCTCGAGCCCGGGGACGGTGACCAGCTGGACGTGGACCAGGGCCGGCAGGCCATCGGGGCCGTGGCCCGCCACCTTGCCGACCGGGGCACCGGCGTCGACCGCCGTTCCCGCTTCGACCGCCGGAGCCACGCCGTCGAGCCGCACCGTGAGGACATCGGCGTCGATGGACAGGCCCGCAGTCGTCCACCGGACCACGCCGTCGACAGGGGCCACCACCGGCGTTCCGGACGGCAGGAACAGGTCGACGCCGAGATGGACCGTGGCCGCCTCGATCGTCGCGTCGAGCTCGACGTCCGTCAGCCGGGCCTCGGCCCAGCGCCCGATCGGGATCCCGCCGCCGCGCCGGATCGCGTTGGCCAGCGCATCGATCACGGACGGGTCGCCGGTGGCCGCGCCCGGCAGGTCCGCCGACTCGGTCGACAGGTCCAGCGCCTGCACCGGCCGCGCCGGGAGGCCCACCGGGGGGACAGCCGTGACCGGGAGCGTGATCCCGCGGGCGGGACCCAGCCCGGCGGCCTCGCGCATGACCTCCGTCGCCAGCGCAAACGGGACGGCCGCGACCGCCTCCAGGGCGGCCCACTCCTCGTCGCGCGTCGCGTTGACGTAGACGTTGTCCGGCTCCAGGGCCGCCTGCTGGTCCCCGCTCACGGCGACGGCCGCGGCGCGGGCCACGACCATCGGCCAGGTCGCCGCCAGCTCCGCATCGTTGAGCGGAAGCAGCGGGAGGAACCCGCGCCCGACCTCCCGCGCCAGCTGCAGCGGCCGGGCCAGGTCGTGGAACGTGTCGGCCGCGATCGTCACCGCCAGCTCGGCGGCCAGCCACGTCCGCGACAGGTCCCCGAAGTCGATCAGCCCCACGGGCATCGGCCGCCCTGCGCCGTCACGGCGGGCCAACGTATTGAGGTCCGTCACGTCGGCATGGATCGCCCGGATCCGCAGGTCGGGCTCGAGCGCTGCCAGCGCCACGGCCGCCCGCGCCATCGCGGTCTCCGCCAGCTGGCGTCGCGCGGGCGTCGCCGAGAACCCGACCAGCGCCTCAACGACCGAGCCCGCGTGGCGGACGTCCCACTGCAGCGCCCGGTCGAGCCCCGGGTGGTCGAAGCCGTCCAGCGCGAGCGCGATCCGCGCCGCCATCTCGCCGTGTGCGCGCAGGACCGCGGGCGCCAGGTACGCGACCCGGTCCATCGGCTCGCCCGCGATCCAGGCGACCAGCCGCAGGTCATGCGTCGCGCCGGACGCGGTCGTGGCCGACGCGATCAGCGCCCCGTCCTTCGCCGGCTGCGGGATTGGCAGCTCGAACGGCAGCCCGGCCGCCGCGGCATGCAGGATCGCGGCGTTCTCGGCCTCGAGCTCGGCCCGCGAGATCCCCTGCCGGGCAACCTTGAGCACGAGCTGTTCGCCCCCGGCCGTCTCGACGAGGAAGTTGCGGTCCTGGTGGCTGCCCAACTCCGTCAGCCGTCCGTGTCGCCCGAACACGAGCTCCAGCAGGCGAGCAGCCTCGACGGCGTCCACGTCGGGGCGGCGGTGCTCGTGGCCCAGGAACGGGTTCTTGCTCATCACCAGCCATGGTTGCAGACCTGCTACCGTCCCGGAACGATGGAGTTGCACGAAGCCCTCGCCGCGCGGGTCAGCCGGGCGCGATGACGAAGCCGCCGCGCCTGGTCCGGGAGCGTATCGACCCGCGGCTCACGGCGGCGCTGTTCGCCAACTACCGCACGCCCGTCGATGCCGTCCTGGAGCTCGTCGACAACGCGGTGGACTCGCGGGTTGACGGACGTGCCTTGGAGGTGGACCTGGCGGTCCGGCCCGGGGCCCTGGTGCTGACGGTGGTGGGCGGGACCGGCATGGGGCCGAAGGAGCTGGAGCGGGAGTACCTCCGCTGGGGAGCATCACGCAAACAGGCCGGCGATTCGATCGGGCGGTACGGCCAGGGTGGCAAGGCGGCGATCGGACACCTGGGCACGCGGTTCGAGATCGTCGCGAGCCGGGCCGGGGACGCCGGCGCGCACGGCTTCGCCGACGAGGAGTACCGCGACCGGAGCCACCTGCGTACCTACGAGCTGCACGAGCGCCCGAAACCGGTCGCGGCCGAGCTCGGGTACGTGCGGATCGAGGTCGGCGGGGTCGATCGCAAGGTGGACGCCCGCCGCCTGCGCGCGCGGCTGGGCGAGACGTACCGGCCGCTGCTGGTTGGCGGCAACGTGGTCGTGCGCCTGGATCGGGCGGTCGTCACGGCACCGGGCTGGACCCTGGACGAGCGCCACGAGATCTCGGTCAGGGCGGGGGGCCGGCTGATCCACGGCTGGTGGGGCCTGCTGCCGGATCCGCTTCCCCTGTCCCCGCCCGAGGCCGGGATCCGGCTCTACCACCTGGGGCGGCTGGTCGGATCGCCGGAGTGGTTCGGGCACCCGGGGCCGGCACAGCACCCGGCGCTCAACCGGCTGGTCGGCGAGATCGAGCTGCCGCACGTCCCCGTGACGATGAACAAGGCGGACGTGGACCGCGGGTCCGAGGCATGGGCGGCCGTCGAGACACGGCTGGGCCAGGTGCTGGCGCCGGTCGTGCGACGGCTCACACGGGACGTCGAGGTGGCCCCGAGCGCGAACGCCCTGAAGACGGCAGAGCAGGTGCGCCGGATCCTGGCCCGGGCGCTGCGGCTGCTTGAGTCCGGGAAGCTGTTCGAGAGCGAGCTGGGCGGCGTCGGTGAGGGGCCGGGCGGGCAGCTGACGCTGGACTCGCCCCCGCGTCCGGCGAAGCCCGCCACGGACGACACGGCGGCCGGGGACGCCGGGGACGAGGAGGACGTGGCGTCGTCCCCGCCGGCGCCGAGCCGCGGTGGTTCGGGCCCTGGCCGCCGGTCGGGTGTCGGGGAGGTCGTCATCCGGTCCCTTGACCCACGCCTCCGCAGCGCGATGGTCGTGGAGGACGGCGTGCGGCGCGTGGTCATCAACTCCCGCTACGCGCTCTACGAGGTTCGCAAGGGCGACCTCTGGTACCAGCTCGAGACCGCCCTGCGCGAGGTGTGCGTCACGATCCCGGAGGCCACGGTGCCCGAGTTCGAGCGCAAGGTGAACGAGTTGATGCTGGTCTCACTGTCCCTGGCCGCGCGCCGCAAGCGGCGCCCGACTCGCCGGAAGGACAGCGCGCCGACCCTGCTCTGACCTGTTGCCGTATCTGGGTCGCCTTGTCATACTTGAAGTCTACTTGCGTATGTGAGGCATCCGGTATGACGAACATCGTGGGCGAGCGGTTCCAGATCACGATCGACAAGGCCGTCCGCGAGGAGCTGGGGATCCGGCCCGGGGACCGGGCGATCGAGCGGGCGGAGGGCGGGCGCCTCGTGATCGACTTCATGCCGGCCCCGCACCGCGAGTCCATGCTGGGGATCTTCCGCAAGCCCGGCCAGCCGCCCATCACGGACTGGCAGGAGGTCAAGGACCGCGCCTGGGCAGCCCGCGTCGAGGAGATCATGGAGGTCCTCGCCGAGGACAGCCGCCGTCACGCCGGGGACCGCTGATGCCGGCCCGGGTCTTCTGCGATACGAGCGTCCTCATCCGCTACTTCGCCGAGGATGACCCGCCGCGGGCCTTGGCGGCAGCACGCCTCTTCGACAGCGACGCGACCTTGGTCGTCTCGACGACCGCGCTGCTGGAGCTCGTCCACGTCCTGCGGACGAGATACGGCGTCATGAACCCGCGGTTGGGCGAGGGCTTGATCAGCTTCCTCACCCGTGACAGCGTCGAGCTGGTCGACGCAGACCAGGGCGCGACCGTCGCCGCCATCCGCTGGTCACTCCGCGTTTCCGCCCGCCGCATCCCCGACGCCATCATCGCCGCGGCCGCGGAACATGCCCGGTGCGACGCCATCGCCACCTTTGACGAGAGGATGGAGTCGCCCACGGTCCCGGTCCGCCTGCTCTGATCCACCGGCCGGCGCGGCTCCATCCAGTCTGTCTGGACGTGACCATCGAGGACGTCACCGAGTCCCTGGCGGCCCTCGCGCTGCAGGGTCCTTTCAGCCGCGCCGTCCTCGAGGCGGCGAGCGGCGAGAACTTCGCCGATCTCCGGTACTTCTGCCGTCGCGCGACGACGATCGCGGGCGTGGCCGTGGACGTCAGCCGGACCGGCTACACCGGGGATCTCGGCTACGAGCTGTGGATCCCGGCCGCTG